>NZ_PNCW01000001.1:0-40173 GCF_005886985.1 Pseudoalteromonas sp. S3178
CGATAAACTCTTTGTTGCCTACATGGATGTAGGTAAGGGGCGTGAGCAGGACGCGGAAGCTTTACTCGGTTTTTACTTAGCCCACTAGGTTACAAACCTCGCGCCGCGATTTAATCGCCCCTAGATTGAACAAATTTCAATCCGCAAAGATCAACACGCCCTAATCTTATTGCCAAATTTAGTACTATAGAGCAAAATATAGCGTCTAATAATAATCAACCTTCTTGGAACCAGATAGCAATGACTTATTTAGTATTCTTTGCTCTACTGCTGCTAATTACGCTTTTAGCAAGTTACTTAAAAATTGAGAGTAACCGTAAAAAAGCAATAGAAGCTAAAAAAAAGCTATTCAATGAACGTGTTTCCCATGTGAACACACGTCTTAAAACTAAATTGAACGAGCTACTTGATGCTAAAATAATTCGTCCAAAGTATATTCCTCGTATTCAAGCCATTTTAAGTAACTTTTTTGTAGTGCAACCACATACAGATGAAAACCTACAACAATTAGAAGATATTGCTGATTTACTTACCAATACGCTAACTAACGAGCTAATTAAAGTAAACCAAACAAATTTTATTCAACCTTTGATTGATAATATACAGTACTTTGTATCTGAATTACCTCAGCAAGGTATTTTGTATAATAAGAACTTTTATACAAATGCATTACCTGCACTTATTAGTAATATTAAAACCGACGATTTCTCACAACCTACTGATATAGCAGATGATACAGCTAATTCAACCCCATCAACTTCCGATCCTCAATTCACTCAAGATGCGAGTGTTGCTTAAATAATATAAAATTAATTTGCAAAAAACCAAAACACTGTATAAATTAACAGTTAATTGACTGGATGGATAAACAGTATGTTAATTGGTTTAGAAGTTAAAAATTTTGCAATCGTAAGTAATTTAAGCACTGAGTGGCGCAGCGGTATGACCGCAATAACAGGCGAAACAGGGGCTGGTAAATCTATTGCTATTGATGCTTTATCACTATGCTTAGGTGAGCGTGCAGAAGCCTCTGCTGTTCGCCCAGGCACTGATAAAGCTGAGGTATGTGCTCAATTTGATTTATCAGCATTGCCTCTGGCTCAATCATTTTTAGAACAGCACTTACTAAGCACTGCTGAAAATGAATGTTTATTGCGCCGTGTTGTTTGTAAAAATGGCCGTAGCAAAAGCTATATAAATGGCAGCGCGGTGACTGCGTCCCAATTAAAAGAGCTTGGCCAGTACTTAATTTCTATTCATGGGCAACATGCTCATCAACACTTACTAAAAGCAGAACACCAGTTACAGCTTTTAGATGCATATGCTGGCCACCACAATTTAGTTGAATCAGTAAATTTAAACTACAAGCAATTTGCTAGCCTACAAAAAGAATTTAAACATCTAGAGCAACAGCAGCAACAACAAGCTGCTCAAAAGCAATTATTAGAATACCAAGTTGCTGAACTCGATGAGTTTGCTTTACAAGAAGGTGAGTTTGAGCAAATAGAAGCTGAGCATTATAAGCTAAGTAATAGCCAAACAATTTTAGAATCTTGCCAGCGTGAGCTACAACATTTATATGAAAGTGATGAACAAAATGCGTGCTCTATGCTACAACACAGCGCTCAACAGTTTGCTCAACTTGCTCAGTATGATGAAAGTTTAGCAAGCGTCGCTGCATTACTCGATGAAGCAGCAGTACAAGTTGAAGAAGCGAGCCGGGAAGTAAGAAATTATACAGAGCAAGCAGATTTAGATCCCGCTCGTTTAACCGAAGTAGAAACGCGCTTAAGTGGCGCAATGGACCTAGCACGTAAGCACCATATAAAGCCCCAGCAACTTGTTGAGTTTCACCAGTCTATTTCCCAAGAACTAGAGTCTATTAGTAATAATTCGCAGCGTTTAGAACAGCTAGAATCTGAAATAGATAGCGCACTAATTGATTACAAACACTCTGCAGAACAGCTAAGTGAAAGCCGTTATAAATATGCCAACACACTTAATGTATTGATAAGTGAAAGTATGGCTAATTTATCAATGGAAAATGGTGTATTTGAAATAGCGCTAACACAGCAAAACGACCGTACACCAAATAACTTAGGCTTTGATAATGTATCGTTTTTAGTATCAACCAATCCAGGCCAACCTTTGCAACCTTTAGCTAAAGTAGCATCAGGTGGTGAGCTTTCCCGTATAAGCCTTGCTATACAAGTTATCATTGCGCAAAAGGTTACAACTCCAACCTTAATTTTTGATGAAGTAGATGTAGGTATATCGGGCCCTACTGCATCAGCGGTGGGTAAATTATTACGTCAACTAGGTAAATCTACCCAAGTTATATGTGTTACCCATTTGCCACAAGTAGCTAGCAGTGCACATCAGCAGTTTTTTGTCGCTAAAGAAATAGCCCAAGGCGAAACCTTCACGCATATGCTGCCTTTAAATAAAGATGGCAGAATAAACGAAATTGCACGGTTACTAGGCGGAGACAACGTGAGTAAAACAGCAAAAGCGAATGCTAAAGAGCTTATTATGGCGCACGGCTAACGTTTCTATGATGAATGCCAATTAGCGATACAGGTTAACCAATTAAAAATAACAAACTTGGCTTTCACTGCGTGATATAAAAAGTTGAGAAAATTAAGAACAATTGGCAGAACAACTAAACAAAGCTCATGATTTATTACCAATGAAATTATGATCACGATTGTTTATCTAAATAACAAACACACTAAAGGGTTACAATATGCAAAATACCTTAGTTGATTTTTGTATAGCTATTAGCTGGGCTTTATTAGTATTAAGCGCGTGCTTAGTACTGTTTAGTAAATATAAGCATACCGATTTTAAACAACGACTATTTAAGTTTTTAAATAGTGTTTTAGTTATCCATATAGCGACTATCACTTTTTATTTAACTCATTTTAAAGCTGATAGTTTAATGACTTTAAAGACTAATTTATGGGTGCTAATTGCATTACAGATTGCGTTAAATATCACGTGCTTTATGAGTGTAAAACGACGAAAAGCAAAAACAAGACCTTCATTAGATTCATTTTCTATGGATTAGGAATGCTTTAGATTTATGAAGAGCATGTTCTGTTTTTGCCTTGCTCTTTTGCTTCATAGAGTAGCTCATCTGCGAGTTTAATATCAGAGTCTATTGATCGCTCAATGCTTGCAGAAATAGCCCCAATACTTAGTGTTAAACGAGTACTATTTTCGAGGTGTTGCACTTCTGAATTTTTAAGTGAATTATGTATTTTTTCAGCTATTTGCATTCCATTTTCGAGGTTTGAGTCTGGAAGGATAATTAAAAATTCTTCACCGCCCCAACGTGAAGCAATTGCATTTTTAGGGATGTTTTTTTGAAATATTTTTGATAAATGAATAAGTGCTTTATCACCAAAATCATGACCAAATTCGTCATTAATTTTTTTAAAGTTATCTACATCTGCTAATAAAAGTACAAATGGAATGTTTGCTTCTTTTAACTCTTTTTTAAAAGTAGCTAGCTTATCCATGGTAAAGCGCCGATTGGGTAAATTAGTAAGTGGATCAATAGTCGCTAAGAGTTCATTTTTTTGGCTCAAAGCAATTATTTTACTATTGTACTTTTCTCTTGAGTATTCGTAATAACCACTGAGTAGTGCAACAATTATAAAAGAGAGCATAATCCTAAGTGGTAACTGTTCTGGGTTATAATCATAAATATTAAATCTATCAGCAAAATGGAACCCCAAAATAATAGCCAATAAAAATAATATTATATCAAATGTACCGCGTTTCAGTCCTCGTATTGAATAAGTAACAGGTGATACTATGAATATCCATATAGGCCCTGTACCTTCAACTCCTCCTGTAACGACTAAGTAAAACATAAGTGCATATAAATTATAAAGGATTGCACTAGCTGATCGTTCTAACCCTTTTACTGAACTAAATGCCCAAATATAAAAACACGCAGACACAATTAATGCGAACGACAGTAGAAAACTACTATTGATAAATGCAAGGCTCGACATCGAAAATGTAGCAATAAAGCCTATAGAAGAAAAAAATCGAACAATAAGTTTTCTTTCTGAATTGTTTGAATATTCGTACATAGTTCCTTTAAATCTTATGTATTTAAGCTAATTTATAAACAAAAAGTAATAAAATGGTAAACAAAAAGCGATTTTGTACTGCTTTAATCTTTTTATCAAGTTTTTAAATGCCCAACTCAACTTATGTCATTAGTAAAAAATACCGCCATATCTTCGCTTTACAGCATTCAGCGCTGACTTCTAACCCTACTTAAAACTCAAAATATAGACCTACAGTTTTAGGTTTTTTAAACTAAAACTATTTACCTTTCGAGATTAAATTAGCTCGAATTTTAAATACACTTAACCATGTTGTGAGGTTTGAATTCGAGTAGGTAGCTAATTACTCTGCGAACTATTTTGACTTTCGCCCACGCAAACGTCATCAAAGAACGCCTATAACCTTTCATTTTATCTACATGTTTGCAGGTAAGAAAGTGTACAAAATCACCTTATAACGCCCACAAAACAGCACCTATTTGTCTGTTAGGGCATATGCTTCCCAGTTAATTAAAATAACCACACTATATAAAGTCTGCCCAGTAAAGCACTAAACACAATGCAGCAAGTCCGAGCGTAAAGATGATCTGCCTTATCTAAAATAGAATTATACCAATTTGCTTAATTAAGTGTTCTATTTTGAGGCTGGAAAAAACTGTTGGTAACTAGGCAAAAAATTCGCTATTTAGTTGTTCTCGGCAATTGCTCCTGCATTGCTCTACCTTCTGCATCAATGCAGTCGTAAATGAAATTTTTTTAGCGCAGGTACTGACACGTTTAGCCCCGCTAAATGATTAAGTATTATTGCGAATTGGTATTACCATCTAGTAAAAACCCGTAGTTCCGTTGACCGTTTACACAAACCACATTGAACATTGTCTGCTTTAAACGAAAAAAGCAAGCCATTTGGCTTGCTTTTAAAATTATTTAGAAGAACAAATAACTAAACTTCTAAATAGTCCATGATGCCTTCAGCAGCGTTTCGCCCTTCAAAAATAGCCGTTACGACTAAATCAGAACCCCGCACTATATCGCCACCCGCAAATATTTTAGGATTAGTTGTTTGGTGTGTAAATTCACCTTGTTCTGGTGCGTTAATACCGCCCCAATGGTTAATTTCCACATCGTATTTTTCTAACCAATCCATTTTGTGTGGTTTAAAACCAAACGCCATAATAACTTGGTCAGCCTCAAGTACATGCTCTGAGCCTTGCACTACTTCTGCTCGGCTTCGGCCGTTTTCATCTGGCTCACCTAGTTGTGTTTTAACCATTTTAACACCAGCAACATGGCCATTATCGTCAAGTACAATACCTGTTGGCTGTACATTAAACGTAAAATTTACACCCTCTTCTTTGGCGTTTTTAACTTCACGTTTAGAGCCTGGCATATTCTCTTCATCACGACGGTACGCACAGGTTACTTTAGCTGCGTTTTGGCGAATAGAAGTACGTACACAGTCCATCGCGGTATCACCACCACCTAGCACTACAACCTTTTGATTGGCCATATCAATGCACGCTTGATTTTTTTCGTCGTAACCCATTACACGGTTAGTATTGCCGATTAAAAATGGGAGTGCATCGTGCACGCCTGGTGCATCTTCATTTTCAAGGCCAGCACGCATACTTTGATACGTACCTACACCTAAAAATACCGCGTCGTAGTCAGCTAAAATTTCGTCCATGGTGATATCTACACCCACTTCAACGTTTAGCTTAAATTCCACACCCATTTCGGTGAAAATTTCACGACGTTTTTGCATTACTTCTTTCTCAAGTTTGAAAGAAGGAATACCAAAAGTAAGTAAGCCGCCAATTTCAGGATGACGGTCAAAAACCACTGGTTTTACACCGTTACGCACTAAAATATCAGCACAGCCCAAACCAGCCGGTCCCGCGCCAATAATAGCCACTTTTTTATCCGTCCATGTCACGTATGACATGTCTGGTTTCCAGCCCATTTTAAATGCCGTATCGGTAATATACTTTTCAATGTTACCAATGGTTACTGCACCAAACTCTTCATCAAGCGTACATGACCCTTCACACAGTCTGTCTTGTGGGCAAACACGTCCACATACCTCTGGCAAACTGTTTGTACGGTGAGAAAGCTCAGCCGCTTCTAAAATGCGGCCTGTTCTAATTAACTTTAACCACTGAGGAATGTAGTTATGCACTGGGCATTTCCATTCACAGTACGGGTTACCACAATCTAAACAACGGTCAGCTTGTGAGTTCACCTGATTCTCTGAAAAGGGTTCGTAAATTTCCACGAAAGATTTTTTACGCGACGAGATTGGTTTTTTGCGCGGATCTACGCGCTGCACGTCTATAAATTGATATACATTTTCGCTCATACTGCCCCCTTATTGCGCTTGAACACGAAGTTCTGCGCTACTGCGAGCGCGATGCCCGAGTAAACTTTTTACATCACTTGATTTTGGTTTAACTAGCTTGAACATAGGTAAATACAATTCAAAGTTAGCTAAAATGGTTTCTGCACGGCACGAGCCAGTAAGCTCTAAATGTTCAGCAATTAAGCCGCGTAAATGTTCTTGGTGCGAACTTAAATCATCAAGTGTTACGACTTCAACTAGCTCTGGGTTAATACGTTTTTCAAAGTCATTTCGCTCATCTAAAATATAAGCAAAACCACCTGTCATACCCGCGCCAAAGTTAACGCCAATATTACCAAGTACACAAACAACTCCGCCGGTCATGTATTCACAGCCATTGTCGCCTACGCCTTCTACAACCGCTTGTACACCTGAGTTACGAACAGCAAAACGCTCGCCTGCACAGCCTGCAGCAAATAATTTACCGCCCGTAGCGCCGTACAAACATGTGTTGCCTGCAATAGTCGCTTTATGGCTTTCAAACGATGAACCCAGTGGTGGACGAATAACGAGCTTACCGCCAGCCATGCCTTTACCCACGTAGTCGTTTGCATCGCCTATTAACGTCATTTCTAGGCCACCGGCATTCCAAACACCAAATGATTGCCCTGCAGTACCGTGTAGCTCAATTGCAACAGGGTCAGCAGCCATACCTTGGTTACCATGTTTAGATGCAATATAGCCAGATAACATAGCCCCTACTGAGCGATCTGTATTACATATACGACTCACAAGCGAAATACCTGATGATGTATCAATTGCTTGTTGTGCTTTACCTAATAACGTTTCGTTTAACTCACCTAAATAATGGGAGCTATTTGGTGCGCTACAAAATAATGTTTCGCCCGTTGGGTTATTAGGCTGAGCAATCACAGATGATAAATCTATTTTCTTTTGCTTAGCTGTTTTACCTTCAATCGCTTCAAGTAAATCTAAACGACCGATTAAATCAGTTAAGTTTGCAACACCTAAGCTTGCCATGATCTCGCGTGCTTCTTGCGCTATAAACTTAAAGTAATTCATCGCCATTTCTGGTAAGCCATGGTAGTGCTTTTGACGTAGCGTTTCGTCTTGTGTTGCAACACCGGTCGCACAGTTATTTAAGTGACAAATCCTAAGGTATTTACAACCAAGCGCCACCATTGGGCCGGTACCAAAGCCAAAGCTTTCTGCACCTAAAATAGCCGCTTTAATGATGTCTAAACCTGTTTTTAAGCCGCCATCTGTTTGCAGACGAATACGATGACGAAGGCCATTTTCAACAAGTGCTTGTTGAGTTTCAGCAAGGCCAAGCTCCCATGGGCTACCTGCATATTTTACAGACGTAAGCGGGCTTGCGCCTGTGCCGCCGTCGTAACCCGAAATTGTAATTAAATCAGCGTATGCTTTAGCTACACCTGTAGCAATTGTGCCCACGCCAGGTTCTGACACTAACTTAACCGAAATCATCGCTTCAGGATTTACTTGTTTTAAATCGAATATTAGCTGAGCTAAATCCTCAATCGAGTAAATGTCGTGATGCGGTGGTGGTGATATTAGTGTTACACCCGGAACTGAATAACGAAGTTTAGCAATATAAGGCGTTACTTTTTCACCCGGTAGTTGTCCACCTTCACCAGGCTTAGCACCCTGCGCCACTTTGATTTGAATTACATCAGCATTACGAAGGTAATGCGGCGTTACACCAAATCGTCCAGAAGCAACTTGCTTAATTCGTGAGTTTTTCTCAGTGCCAAAACGTAATTTATCTTCACCGCCTTCACCAGAGTTTGAACAACCACCTAAGCGGTTCATCGCAATAGCTAACGCTTCATGCGCTTCTGGTGAGAGTGCACCAATACTCATTGCTGCTGAATCAAAACGTTTATATAGGTTTTCAGCTGGCTCTACATCGTCAACACTAATGCCTTTTTCAGGTAATTTAAGCGCTAACATGTCGCGCAAAGTAGCAATTGGACGATTATTAACTAAATTTGCGTAAGCGCCGTAGTCTTTGTAATCTCCTGAGCGTACCGCTTTTTGCAGCGTTTGAATAACATCTGGGTTATAAGCATGGTACTCACCACCGTGCACGTATTTTAATAAGCCACCATGGCTTAGTAGCTTGCGCTTACTAAAGGCCAGTTTATGAAGCTTTTGCTGATCACTATCAAAATCACTAAAACACGCACCTTTAATACGACTTGCAACACCTTTAAAGCACATATCTACCATAGAGTCAGATAAACCAACCGCTTCAAAAAGCATTGAACAACGATACGATGCAACTGTACTTATGCCCATTTTAGACATTATTTTGTATAAGCCTTTATTAATGGCTTTACGGTATGAAAGTGTTACTTCGCAGTACGATTTTTCAATCACTTTACTGTCGCTCATCGCAACAAGTGACTCGTACGCAAGGTATGGGTAAATCGCTGTTGCGCCAAAGCCAAGTAGTACGGCAAATTGGTGTGCATCGCGAACACTACCCGTTTCAATGATAATGTTAGATTCGCAGCGAAGATTTGTATCTACAAGGCGCTTTTGTACTGCACCTACCGCCATAGCAGCAGGAACTGGTAAACTTGTTTCGCTAAAATTACGGTCAGTCAATATAAGCATGACACAACCCGCTGCGGCTTTTTCTTGTGCAGAATCACAAATTCGCGCCACTGCCTTTTCTAAGCCCTCTTCAGCTGTATAAGTAATATCTATTTTACAGTAGCTGTAGTGCTCGTCATCAGCATTAAGTAGTTGCTGCATGTCTGCGTACATTAAAATAGGCGTATCGAACTGTAAGCGCTTAGCGTGGCCTGTTGTTTCGTTAAATACATTTTGCTCACTACCAATACAAGTAGCAAGTGACATTACATGGTTTTCACGTAGCGGATCGATAGGCGGATTGGTTACTTGAGCAAACTTTTGACGGAAGTAATCGTAAAGTGAACGATGCCCTTCACTTAACACAGCAAATGGCGTGTCATCGCCCATTGAGCCTGTCGCTTCTTGGCCGTTTTCACCCATTACACGAATAACACTATCGAGCTCTTCATTTGTGTAGCCAAACATTTTTTGGTACTTCGCAAGCGTTTCGTCATCAAATGAGCGATTACCCGCATCTTGCTCAGTAAGCTCTTCAAATGGTGTTAAACGCTTAACGTTTTCTTCAAGCCATGACTTATAAGGGTGGCGTGATTTTAAATCTTGATCGATTTCATCTGAGTGCCAAATTTTGCCAAGCTTTGTATCAATTACTAATAATTCACCTGGTCCAACACGGCCTTTTTCGACTACTTCATCGGCAGTGTAATCCCAAATGCCCACTTCTGATGCGAGTGTGATAAAACCATCTTGTGTAATAACATAGCGCGCTGGGCGAAGGCCATTACGGTCAAGGTTACATGCTGCAAAGCGACCATCGGACATTACAATACCCGCTGGGCCATCCCATGGTTCCATGTGCATGGAGTTAAAGTCATAGAATGCGCGCAAATCATCATCCATTGCACGGTTTTTTTGCCATGCAGGCGGCACTAGCATGCGCATAGCACGGAATAAATCCATACCACCGGCTAAAAACAGCTCAAGCATGTTATCTAAGCTTGATGAATCAGAGCCAGTTTCGTTTACAAATGGCGCTGCGCTTTGTAAATCAGGAATAAGTGGCGATGAAAACTTATACGAGCGAGCTCGTGCCCATTGACGGTTACCTTCAATGGTGTTTATTTCACCATTATGCGCTAAATACCTAAACGGTTGCGCTAAAGGCCAACGCGGCTGAGTATTGGTAGAAAAACGCTGATGGAAAACACAAATAGCGCTAGTCATACGAATGTCGGCTAAATCTAAATAAAAGTTAGGCAAATCTGCAGGCATCATAAGGCCTTTATAGATAGTGACTAACCCAGATAAACTTGCAATATAAAATGACTCATCTTGCGCTAAACGCTTTTCTGCACGACGACGTGCTACATACAAACGGCGTTCTAAATCTTTAGAGCGCCAGCCTTCAGGCGCACTAACAAAAATTTGTTCAAAACCAGGTAACTGCTGGGTAGCAATAGGACCTAGCATTGAAGGGTCGGTTGGCACTTCACGCCAGCCTAGTATTTTAAGTGTTTCTTGTTCTAATTCTTCACATAAAACCTGTTTTGCAGCTTGTGCTAAAACGGGATCTGAATTTAAGAAAACCATGCCTACGGCGTAATTTTTACCTAAGTGCCAATTATGTTCACTGGCAATAGCACGGAAAAAACTGTCAGGCTTTTGCAGTAATAAACCACAGCCGTCACCAGTTTTACCATCGGCAGAAATACCACCGCGGTGTTGCATGCGATCAAGTCCAGTTATAGCTGTACGTATAAGCCTATGACTAGCCTGACCATTAACTTGGGCTATTAAGCCAAAGCCACAATTATCTTTTTCTAATTTTGAGTCGTATAACATAGACCCCTCCCCTTGCTGCACTGTTAACGTGAATGAACTGCTCGACGATTTGCTAACAGACGCACAAAACTAGCCTCTATAGTAAATAGAGTCAATATTATTTTGAATACATATTCACATTCTTGAATATTTCTCACTTCAAGGCAAGATATCTTTTTTACTTATAAGTTTTAACAATTAGCGGTTATTTGACCGTTATTTTTTTATGACACTGGTGTCAAGTTTAACATTTTGTAAAAACAAAGGACCCAAACAGTTACACCTTACGTAAACGTAAACAAGTGCTGCGCTGAATAAGTATTCACTCCCGTGCCTGTAATTCAGTTAACATTTAGATAGTTTTGTGCTGTTTCTTAATTTTAGTGGCTTAAACTCTTCATTATTGGAGCTCATGAGTATAGTTATGAAAATTCAGCACCTTTTTTGTACATTGTTAGTGAATTTTTATCTAACATTGTGTCCGCAGCGGACACATAAACTGTCCGCGGACATAGATATTAAAGTCTAAAAAATAAAAAACATTAAATATCAGTAACCTAAGAGTTGGCATGCTAATCGTATAGCCTTATACATAATCGCTAATTGGAATTACTATGTTTACTCTAAGCTTATTTTTACTCTCTCCTATTGCAGCTATTTGCACAGCAGCTTTGTTACTGCTGTGCGAAAAATATATAAAAGCAATATAGGAGAGCAAGATGATTAAAGATACTAGCGCACAAGACGTACAGGTAAAAGCGCCTGTAAATTATTTAAAACACGCCTTAGTCGCTGTAATTGTTTTAATTATAACCTCTATAACCGCTTATATTTTTTTAACAAGCCATAGCGCAAAAAGCTCTATTAGTCGCTCAAAAGTACAAATTGCTAAGGTACATATTAAAACACTTATTCGAGACATTGCCGCCAGTGGTAAAATTGTTGCTGCAAATGCCCCTCAAGTGTATAGCCCAGAGCGTGGATTTATAGATTTAAAAGTAAAAGCAGGCGATACCGTAAAGCAAGGCGATATACTTGCTCTATTGCAGAGCCCCGAGTTAACAAACGAATTAAAACAGCAAGAGTCTGTACTTGAAAGGCTCAAAAGCGAGCAACAAAGAAAACATTTGCAAGCAAGGCGCCAAACGCTCACCTTAAATAAAACACTTGATATGGCGAACGTTGAACTAAATGCCGCTGAACGCGAAAACCGTCGCGCACAATTATCAATACAAAAACACTTGATTAGCCAAATTGACCTTGAAAAAGCCGTTGATGATTTATCTCGAGCAAAGCTGACATATAAACACGCGCAACAAGAAGTGCACCTTGCTAAAGATACGCTCGCCTTTGAGCTACAAGCAGCTAAAAGTGATGTGACCCACCAACAACTTATTGTTAACGATTTAATCAGAAAAGTAAGCAACCTATCTATTAAGGCTTCCGTTACAGGGATCGTGGGTAACCTGTTAGTGCAACAAAAAGCCGCAGTCACGCAAAGCCAACCTCTTATGACACTCGTCGACTTAAGTAATTTTGAAGCAGAGCTTCAAGTACCTGAAAGTTACGCGAACGAATTAGGGCTCGGTATGAAAGTAGAGCTTAAGTTGGGCAGTGAAATAGTAATGGGAAATTTGTCCGCCATATCACCAGAAGTTAATAATCGTGAAGTAACAGCACGCGTTCGATTTAAAGGTGGTACTAACAACATTCGTCAGAACCAACGCTTAACTGCACGCATTTTACTCGACAACCGAGAAGATGTATTACAGATAAAACGCGGCGCATTTATGCAGCAAGGCGGAATTGTTGCCTATAAGGTCGATGGCAATATCGCAAAGCGCATACCTATTACAATAGGTGCCACCAGCATTAATGCCGTTGAGCTATTGAGCGGACTAAAAGAAAACGATGAAATTATTATTTCAAGCTACAGCGACTTTAAACAAGCCGACACGATTTTATTGAATTAAACAGACGTTCTCAGCCAACGCTAAAAATAATTAGGAACAACCATGTTACAAATGAACAATGTAAGTAAAGTATACCAAACAGAAATGGTGCAAACCCATGCGCTTCGAGATTTCAATTTGCAAGTAAACGAAGGCGAATTTATTGCTGTTACCGGTCCTAGTGGCTCAGGCAAAACAACCTTTTTAAATATTGCAGGTATGCTCGAGCCTTTTAACGATGGTCAATATCTGTTAGATGGCGTTAATGTTGGCAGCCTAAACGACAACCAACGTGCTGATTTGCGTAATCAAAAAATTGGTTTTATATTCCAAGGCTTTAATTTAATTCCCGATTTGAACTTGTATGAAAACATAGAAGTTCCTCTTCGTTACCGAGGGATTAAAGCAAATGAGCGAAAACGTCGAATTGAGCAATGCCTTGAGCAAGTTGGCTTAGCATCTCGCGCTAAACATTTACCTCAACAACTCTCTGGTGGTCAGCAACAACGTGTAGCAATTGCCCGTGCGCTTGCAGGCGAGCCGCGTTTTTTACTTGCTGATGAACCAACAGGTAACCTTGACAGCTTAATGGCACGCCAAGTAATGGAGTTACTTGAGCAAATAAATCGCGATGGTGCCACTATTATCATGGTGACGCACGATAGCGAATTAGCCCGCCGCGCTCCGCGCAATATTCAAGTAGTTGATGGGCAACTTGCCGACTTTACGCTTTACCAAGGTGCGCAAAACATTAAAACAGCATCGGGGGTTTAACTAATGTTTATTCATTATTTAGATTTAAGTTGGCGCAGCTTCAAGCGCACCCCACTGGTTAGCTTTTTGATGGTACTTGCCATTGCGATAGGTATTGGCATAACAATGACCAGCCTAAGTGTTTACCACATGATGTCGGCCGATCCTATCCCGGAAAAAAGCAGCCAACTTTACAGTGTGCAATTACAAACAATGGACGACGGTAGTACGTGGCGGACAGAAGATAACGTGCCGCTACAACTCACCTATCAAGATGCAGAGAACTTATTAAAGACACCCTCTTTAGATAGGAAAGTGGCCATGATGCGTACCGGCTTTTCGGTTTATTTAGACTCTGACAAAATAAAACCTTTTATAGGCAGTGCCCGCATGACAACGCCAGACTTTTTTAGCATGTTTAATTTGTCATTTTTATATGGCGGAACGTGGAGCACAGAGCAAGAAAATTCAGCCGCACCCGTTGTAGTTATTACACAAGAGCTAAACGACAAGCTATTTGCAGGAAAAAACTCCGTTGGAGAACTAATTTACTTAGATGATGCAAGCTATCAAGTAGTTGGCGTTGTTAAGCACTGGCCTCTGAATATTAAATATTATGATTTAAATAACGGCGCATTTAATCAAGCCGAAGATTTATTTATGCCTTTTAGTTTAATTAAAGCAAAAGAGCTCGTTAGTTGGGGTAATAGCAATGGTTGGAAGCACGAAAACACGCCAACCTTTGCAGATAAACTGCAATCGGAGCAAGTATGGATCCAGTTTTGGGCAGAGCTAAATACGCTAGAGCAGAAACAAGCCTATCAAAATTACTTATTAGCCTACATGCAAGAACAACAAAAGCGTGGTCGATTTAATCGTAAACAACTGGAGTATAAACTTCGCGATGTAAACCAATGGATGCAGTACAACAATGTCGTCACCGAAGACAATAAAATTTTAGTTGGCTTGAGCTTTATGTTTTTAGGTGTCTGCTTAGCCAATATTTTAGGATTACTTTTAGCCAAATTTTTACGCCGAGCACCAGAGGTCGGTGTAAGGCGCGCATTAGGTGCAAGTAAAAGGCAGATATTTTTACAGCACTTAGTTGAGGTCGCCATGCTTGGTTTTATAGGTGGCCTACTTGGAATTGTAATAGCACAACTTGGCTTAATGGGCGTAGGGCAAAGCTACGACTACTATGAAAACTTAGCGACTATGGATTTAACCATGCTATTGAGCGCCCCATTAATTGCAATTACAACCTGTATTTTTGCTGGTTTGTACCCTGCTTGGTTAGTGTGCAAAACCAATCCTGCTATTTATCTGAAGAGCCAGTAAGGGAATACCACAATGTTAGAAATAAAACCTATATTTAATGCCTTATGTCGCTCAAAGGTAGGCGCTGTTTTACTGCTAATTCAAATTGCAATCACCACGGCAATTGTCAGTAATGCTGCATTTATTATTCAAGATAGAATTAGCTATTTAAACCAAGAAACAGGCTACCCTGAGCAAGATATATTTAAGTTTAATGTAATGACTTTTGGAAAGGATATTAACTTAAGTCAACAATTTGAGCTTGATGAAACCATGATCAGAGAAATGCCAGGCGTAGTCGATGCAGCGCTAAGCAGTAGCATCCCGCTATCCGGCGGTGGTAGTGCCTCTAGTTTTAATTTAAAACCAGCTCCTCAAGAAGGCCTAAGTGTAAGAACCGCTTATTTCTTTATAGACGACCACGCAATTAATACCTACGGCGTTAACTTAATTGCTGGGCGAAATTTTACCGAAGATGAAGTGCTTGTAACAAATGAAATTACGCAAGAGCGCACCAATGTCACTATAGTCACTAAAGCCCTACTTAATGAGCTATATCCTGAGGGAAATGGTTTAGGGGAAATAGTTTATTTTGGCGACATACCACTTAAAATTATTGGCGTTATTGAAAAGATGAAAGGCCCGTGGCTTAAAGACAGTAAACCCGATAATCTTGCGTTTATTCCTTATATTAAAGCAGCAAGCTATGCACAAGTAGCCGTTCGTACAGAGCCTGGTCAGCGAGCCACTGTCATGAAAGAAATAGAAAATGCCATGCTCGAAAATTACAGTAAGCGCGTTATTAACAATATTAAGGGGCTTGATGAATTAAAAAATGAGTACACAGCTCAAGATCGTCTCATGATGCGCATGCTCATCGTATTAATCACTATTTTAGTACTCATAACCGCGTTAGGTATTTTTGGCTTAACCTTATTTAATATTAGCAAACGCACTAAACAAATTGGTACACGCAGAGCACTTGGCGCAAGAAAGTCGGCCATCGTTAGCTATTTTTTAGTAGAAAATGCATTAATTTGTAGCATGGGTTTAGCTTTAGGCATAGTAACAGCACTACTGCTTGGGAAAATGTTAATGCAGTATTTTTCTGTCGCCGCGCTACCGCCAAGTTATATAGCAAGCACTGCTATAGCTGTATTTTTAATGAGCTTACTTGCTGTATTAGCGCCAGCCAAACGCGCAGCTAATATTTCGCCAAGTATCGCAACTCGCACTATTTAATAATACGCAAACCACTATGCTACACTGCTTATTAGGCAGTGTAGCCTTTAAAAATTATAAAAATAACCTATGACTCATAAAATACTCATTGTTGATGATAACCAAGCAGTACTCGACGCACTTTCATTATTGCTCGAGATCCATGATTTTTCTGTAGTGACTGCAACAAACCCGTTTGATGCTCTGCAAATAGTACGTTATCAACGAATTGAACTTGTAATTCAAGACATGAACTTTAGCAGCGACACTACCTCTGGCGAAGAAGGCAAAACGCTGTTTTATGAACTACGAGAAATAAACCCATATCTTCCTATTATATTAATTACAGCCTGGACCGAACTTACCACCGCTATTGAGCTTGTAAAAGCCGGTGCTGCCGATTACCTACCAAAACCCTGGGATGATACAAAGTTACTTGTTTGTATTAATAACCTGATAGAGCTAGGCAGTGCTAATAAAATAATTGCTATACATAATCGTCATCAACAAGAACGAGACACTACATTTAAAAACGCAGACCTTGCGGGGCTAATATTTAAAAGCACTGCCATGGAGCGGCTAGTCACTATGGCGCTACAAGTAGCTAAATCTGATATATCTGCATTAATTACGGGCCCTAACGGGAGCGGAAAAGAGTGCATTGCGCATATCATTCAAAAAAACTCCCCGCTTGTATCGCTGCCTTTTATTAAGGTAAACGCAGGTGCACTGCCACAAGAACTTATAGAGGCCGAACTTTTTGGCGCAGAAGCTGGCGCTTATACAGGAATTACTAAGCAACGTATTGGTCGATTTGAAGCAGCTGATGGCGGTACGTTATTTTTAGATGAGATTGGTAATTTACCGCTCTCTGGGCAAATTAAATTACTGCGCGTACTACAAACGGGTGAGTTTGAACGTTTAGGCTCAACACTAACACGCAAGGTAAATGTGCGAGTTATCTCTGCGACTAATGAAAACCTGCTACAAGCAATTCAACAAGGTCGATTTAGGGAGGACTTATATTATCGCCTTAACGTAATTGAGCTCAATGTGCCTGCGCTTAGCGAAAGGCAAGATGATATTTTAGCGCTTATTAGGCACTTTTTACCTCACCGAGAACTGACTATAGATACAGAGCATGTACTTAAACACTATAAATGGCCTGGTAATGTTCGAGAACTAGAAAATGCCTGTAAACGTGTAGCGGTACTAAAGCCTACAGGTATACTTTCAGCAAATGACTTTGCACTTTCGTCATCTGCTATTACACTGCAAAGCATAAAAGTTGAACCTAATAAGCAAGAAATAGAACACGCAATACGCGCTCATCAAGGTGTTATAGCCAAAGTTGCCCGTGAATTTGGCTTAAGCCGACAAGCACTTTACAGACGATTACAAAAGATGGGCATTGATTATTAATGCCAAGTATTATTAGTAACTTTACCCTAAGCCAAAAAATTGTCTTAATCTGCGGCGTTAGTAGCGCGCTCCCTGTATTTATTATTGCCACGCTAAGTGGTTTAGATATGTATTACACTCTGTTTTTAATACTGTTAACGCTTGCATTTAGCATCCTGCTTTCAAGAACCCTCACCAAGCCAATTAAGCTTGGCATGCAATCGCTCGAAACCGGGTTACTTAACTTTAAAGATGGCGAACTCTCTAGCTTACTAGCGTATAAAAGTAATGATGAACTTGGGAAACTATGCCAACTATATAATCAAACTGCTAAGCAACTACGCCAAGAAAAACAGTGGATTTACCAGCGCGAGCTAATGCTCGATAAAGTATTACAAAGCTCACCCCAAGCGTTGCTCCTGGTTAATGACAATAGCACTGTGGTATTTAGCAACTTAATTAGCCGTAGTTTATTTAATAGTGCAACTAGGCTTGAGGGTATGCGGTTGAGTAAGTTACTCGAAAATTCGCCACTGCAATTAGTAGCAGCTATAGAGCACGGTATTGATGGCCTCTTTAATATAGAAATAGAGAATCAAGACTCACAAACTTGGCATTTAGCCACTGGAGAATTCTTACTCAATAATCAAAAGCATCATTTATATATATTTAAACAGCTAACCCGCGAGCTTAGCCGCCAAGAAGTTGCCGTGTGGAAAAAAGTAATTCGCATTATTAGTCATGAATTAAACAACTCACTCGGTCCTATGTCATCTATGCTACACAGTGCACAATTGCTCGCAAACAAAGTGGACGAACCTCGTCTTGCCCGTGTATTTACAACTATTGATGAGCGAATTAACCATTTAACTGAGTTTGTACAGGGCTATGGCAAATTTGCTAAATTACCTCAGCCACAAAAAACATGCATTAACTGGCAAAACACACTTAATAATTTAAAAAATCACTGGCAATTTAGCTATGAAATTAAAAATTCTCCCAATCAATTGCAAGCAGACCAAGCACAGATTGAACAACTACTCATTAACCTATTAAAAAATGCGCATGAATCAGGCTCTAACATCAACGAGATCTATATTCAGGTCGAATTTGTAACGCAAGCGTGTGTAATTAATGTAAGTGACAGCGGTAAAGGAATGAGCGAGCAAGTAATGGCAAATGCTTTAGTCCCTTTCTATTCAACAAAAAGCAACGGGAGCGGTTTAGGGTTAGCCCTGTGCAGAGAAATAGCAGAAGCGCACCAAGGGCATATAAGTTTACATAATAAAATAGAGGGCGGCTTAAACGTGCAAATAAGCCTTCCCTACTCATAATTTTTATGGCTTGCAAAACAACAAAGCCACTTAAAAAGTGGCTTTGTGTTTAAAGAGCTTGATAACCTGATTGCAGGTCAAGTATTAAATTACTCTGCGTCAGCTTCTTTATATTTAGCTGCAGTTTCTGCAACTAGCGGCTGTAACTCACCGCGTTGAAACATTTCGATGATAATGTCACAACCACCTACTAACTCGCCTTCTACCCATAGTTGTGGGAACGTAGGCCAATTTGCGTATGCTGGAAGTTCAGCACGAATGTCTGGATTAAGTAAAATATCAACATATGCAAATGGTTCGCCACACGACATTAGAGCTTGTGACGCTTGTGAAGAAAAACCACAATTTGGTAATTTAGGTGACCCTTTCATGTAAAGGATTATTGGGTTTTCTGAAATCTGCTGTTTAATTTTATCAATGGTTTCCATCTACAACCTCAAAATGACGATAGCTGAATATACCCAGGCCTTGAAAATAAATCATTGTGACCACAGATATATAACTTAAAATGGGCAAATAAAGCCGCAATTGAAATAGTCTTTAGCAATAGCATTGCTGTTTGCTAAAACTTGAGTAAAATACTCAACAATTATAGTAACACTATATTCCCGGTTGGTATAGGTAAGTGGCCTGTTTGTACAGGCATTACGTATAACCAAACGGATTATCAACCAAAAGAAGATGGAGATAGAAAAATGGCATTTGAACTACCGTCACTACCATATGCAATCGATGCACTTGAGCCACATATTTCAAAAGAAACTCTAGAGTTTCACCACGGTAAACACCATAACACTTATGTTGTTAAACTTAATGGTTTAATTCCTGGTACTGAGTTTGAAAACAAATCTCTAGAAGAAATCGTATGTTCTTCAGAGGGCGGCGTATTTAACAACGCAGCACAAATCTGGAACCACACTTTCTACTGGAACAGCCTATCTCCAAATGGCGGCGGCGAGCCAACTGGCGCAGTTGCTGATGCAATCAACGCTAAATGGGGCTCTTTTGATGCGTTTAAAGATGCATTAAATGATAAAGCAGTTAATAACTTCGGTTCTAGCTGGACTTGGTTAGTTAAACTTGCTGATGGTTCACTAGACATCGTAAATACGTCTAACGCAGCGACTCCGTTAACAGATGAAGGTGTTACTCCAATCCTAACTGTGGATTTATGGGAACATGCTTACTACATCGATTACCGTAACGTGCGTCCAGATTACCTTAAAGGTTTCTGGTCACTAGTTAACTGGGAATTTGCAAACGCAAACTTCGCTTAATTAGCGCTTTTAGCTAATTTAAAAAGACGCTTAGGCGTCTTTTTTTATGCTCAATTTTCAACAAAAGTGGTGTTATACGACGGCAATTCGTTAATTGGTCAACATGATCTTTTTTCACTTAAATTTTTAATTTTATTGCACAAAAATACGAAATAGTGACTAGACTTTAAAAAGTAAGCACCTTTTTTAGCGGGTTTCGGAGGTTATTATGACGATTTTTGAGCATTACCAAGCACGATACGAAGCGGCACAAGAAGAAGAGTACAGTATTAGCGAATTTCTTGAGATTTGTAAAACTGATAAGTCTGCCTACGCCAGCGCACCAGAGCGCTTACTTATGGCTATAGGCGATCCCCAAATGGTTGATACTGCAACGGATGCACGATTAAGTCGATTATTTTCCAATAGAGTAGTAGCACGCTACCCTGCCTTTGAAGACTTTTATGGAATGGAAGACGCTATTGAACAAATAGTTTCTTATTTAAAACATGCAGCCCAAGGGCTTGAAGAGTGTAAACAAGTCCTTTATTTGCTCGGCCCTGTTGGCGGCGGTAAATCATCTATTGCTGAAAAACTAAAATACCTAATGCAACAAGTGCCCGTATATTCTATAAAAGGCTCACCAGTTAACGACCACCCTTTATCTTTATTTGATGCGGTAGAAGATGCTAGCGTCCTTGAGCAAGCATACGGCATTAAACCCCGCTATTTAAAAACGATTATGTCACCTTGGGCTGGCAAACGATTAAAAGAATTTAACGGCGATATTAGCCAATTTAGAGTAGTAAAACGCTACCCCTCTATTTTAAACCAAATTGGTATTGCCAAAACCGAGCCTGGTGATGAAAACAACCAAGATATTTCTGCATTGGTTGGTAAGGTTGATATTCGCCAGCTTGAGCATTTTGCGCAAAACGATCCTGATGCATACGCTTATTCGGGTTCATTATGCCTTGCAAACCAAGGTTTAATGGAATTTGTAGAAATGTTTAAAGCGCCTATTAAAGTGCTACACCCTTTACTTACAGCTACTCAAGAGGGCAATTATAATGGTACCGAAGGCATTAGTGCTCTGCCATTTAATGGCATGATCCTCGCCCATTCTAATGAATCAGAATGGCAAACGTTTAAAAATAATAAAAATAACGAAGCGTTTTTAGATCGTGTTTACATTGTAAAAGTGCCTTACTGCTTACGTGTAACCGAAGAAATTAAAATTTACGATAAATTACTAGAGCATAGCGAGCTTTATAATGCGCCATGTGCACCTGGCACACTAAAAACACTGGCACAATTTACCACTTTATCCCGATTAAAAGAGCCTGAGAACTCGAGTATTTATTCAAAAATGCGGGTATATGATGGTGAAACCTTAAAAGACACAGATCCTAAAGCAAAATCTTACCAAGAATATCGTGACTACGCAGGTGTTGATGAAGGCATGACGGGGCTCTCTACCCGCTTTGCGTTTAAAATTTTGTCCCGTGTGTTTAACTTTGACACAACTGAAGTTGCAGCTAATCCTGTACATTTATTTTATGTACTAGAGCAACAAATTGAACGAGAGCAATTTAGTAGCGAAGTTGAAGAGCGCTACTTAAGCTTTTTAAAAGGCTATTTAATACCACAATATGTAGAGTTTATTGGCAAAGAACTACAAACCGCATATTTAGAGTCTTATTCTGAATACGGCCAAAATATTTTTGACCGCTATGTTATTTATGCTGATTTTTGGATTCAAGACCAAGAATACCGTGATCCAGATACAGGCCAACTATTTGACCGTGCAGCACTTAATGCAGAGCTTGAAAAAATTGAAAAATCAGCCGGTATTTCTAATCCTAAAGATTTTAGAAACGAAATAGTTAACTTTGTACTTCGCGCTCGTGCCCATAATAACGGTAAAAACCCGCTGTGGACCAGTTACGAAAAGTTGCGCACTGTCATTGAGAAGAAAATGTTCTCAAATACAGAAGACTTACTACCCGTTATTTCGTTTAACACTAAAACATCGGCGGAAGATCAACAAAAACACGAAGACTTTGTAAACCGTATGGTCGAAAAAGGCTATACACAAAAACAAGTTCGCTTGCTTTCTGAATGGTATTTACGAGTTAGAAAATCGCAATAGCCTTCATATTTGTAGTTTTTAGGAGGTCATTATGGCGAATTTTATTGATAGGCGTTTAAACGGAAAAAACAAAAGTACGCTCAATCGCCAGCGCTTTATTAGGCGCTATAAAAAGCAAATTAAAGAAGCTGTGTCAGATGCAATAAACAAGCGCAGTGTCACCGACTCAAGCTCTGGTGAAAGTATTTCTATTCCGCAACGTGATATCAGCGAGCCTACCTTTCATCAAGGCAGAGGAGGAAATAGAGAGCAAATTCACCCGGGGAATGATCAATTCTCTACTGGAGATAAAATTGAACGCCCTAAAAGTGGCCAAGGTGGTGGCGCAGGAGATGGCGATGCGAGTGATTCTGGCGAAGGGCAAGATGAGTTTGTATTTTCTATATCAAAAGATGAATACCTAGATTTACTATTTGAAGATTTAGAACTGCCGAATTTACAAGAAAACCAACTTGATAAACTAGTACAAATGAAAACGCATCGTGCTGGTTTTTGTAGCGATGGCATGCCCAGTAATATAGATATAGTGCGCTCACTTCAAGGCTCCCTAGCCCGAAGAGTAGCTATGAGTGCGGGTAAAAAAAGGCGACTCGCAGAGCTTGAAGGGCAGCTTGCAATGGAGCTAGAGCAACCTCAAAGCGATAAAGCGGTTGTTGCATTACTGCAAGAGGATATTAAATTATTAAAACAACAAATTAAAAATGTGCCATTTATAGATAATTATGATTTGCGCTTTCGTAATTATGAAAAACGCCCTCACCCCACCAGCAAAGCGGTCATGTTTTGTATTATGGATGTATCTGGCTCTATGGACCAAGCCACAAAAGATATGGCTAAACGCTTTTATATTTTGCTGTATCAGTTTTTAACACGCAGCTATAAAGATATTGAGGTGGTATATATTCGCCATCATACACAAGCAAAGGAAGTAGACGAGCAAGAGTTTTTTTATTCGCAAGAAACAGGTGGCACCATCGTTTCAAGTGCACTTAAGTTAATGAATGAAATAATAAAAGATCGTTACGACGCTGAGCAATGGAATATATATGCCGCGCAAGCATCTGATGGCGATAACTGGGCTGATGATACCCCTCACTGTGGACAAGTATTACGGAACAAGCTTTTAAAAGCAGTTAGGTATTTCGCCTATATTGAAATTACAACGCGTGCCCATCAAAGTCTATGGCGTGAATACGAGGGCATAGCACAAAGCCACAATAATTTTGCTATACAACACATTCAAGGTGTCGAAGACATTTACCCTATATTTAGGGAGCTATTTAAAAAGAGCCGCCAACAGCAAGGTACAGCATAAGCCTAAGCGAGGTAATAATATGAGTAATAAACGTATTAATGATGGCCCCGATTGGACCTTTGACTTATTACACAAGTACCAAACAGAAATTGCTCGCGTTGCAGAGCACTACCGGTTAGATACCTACCCTAATCAAATTGAAGTTATTAGCGCCGAACAAATGATGGATGCATACTCAAGTGTAGGTATGCCTTTAGGCTACAGTCATTGGTCATATGGTAAAAAGTTTATTCAGACAGAGCAAAACTATAAACGCGGACAAATGGGCTTAGCCTACGAAATAGTGATTAACTCTGATCCATGTATTGCGTATTTAATGGAAGAAAATACCCTGCCCATGCAGGCTCTAGTTATGGCGCATGCCTGTTATGGTCATAACTCATTTTTTAAAGGTAACTATTTATTTAAAACCTGGACTGATGCGGGATCAATTATTGATTACTTAGTATTTGCTAAAAATTATATTAGTCGTTGTGAGGAAAAATACGGTATTAGTGAGGTAGAATCGCTGCTCGACTCATGCCATGCTTTAATGAATTACGGTGTAGATAGATATAAACGCCCGCAACAAATATCATTATTTGAAGAGCAAAAGCGCCAGCAAGAACGTGAAGATTATATGCAATCTCAAGTTAACGAGCTATGGCGGACCATACCTGTTCAACAACAAGAAGCAAAAAAGCAGGAGAAGCATTTTCCGCAAGAGCCCCAAGAAAATATATTATATTTTATTGAAAAAAACGCCCCACTTTTGGGTTCTTGGCAACGTGAAATAATCCGTATAGTGCGTAAAATTTCGCAATACTTTTACCCGCAAAAGCAAACCCAAGTAATGAACGAAGGCTGGGCCACTTTTTGGCATTACACTATCTTGAATCATCTATACGATGAAGGAAAACTAAGTGATGCCTTTATGCTTGAGTTTTTACAAAGCCATACTAATGTAGTTTATCAGCCACCTTACAATAGTAATTATTATTCAGGTATTAACCCATATGCTCTAGGCTTTAATATGATGGTTGATATTCGCCGTATTTGTGAAAACCCTACAGATGAAGACAAACGTTGGTTTCCTGAATATGCAGGGAGCAATTGGTTAGACACCTTACATTTTGCTATGGAAAACTTTAAAGATGAGAGCTTCATTAGTCAGTTTTTATCACCTAAGCTCATACGTGAATTTAAGCTATTTACTATCGTTGATCATGCTAATAGCCCACACTTAGAAGTAGGTGCTATTCATGATGATAGTGGCTATAAAGCAGTGAGAGAAGCTCTTTCTGCACAATACAATTTGAGTAATCTTGAACCAAACATTCAAGTATATGACGTTGATATTAGAGGCGATCGATCTTTAACGCTAAGATACGTTCCGCATAATAAAATCCCGCTTGCAAACTCTCATGAGGAAGTACTAAAACACCTTTACAGACTATGGGGCTTTAAGGTAAAGCTGGAGCAAGAGTCAAATACGGGTGATGTATCAATACTGGGACAATGCCCAAACGATAGTTCAGGCAATATAACTGACTAGATATATTAAAATTTTTGTACTTAGTTACTTTTACATAATCTAAAAGTCACTGTTTAAAAAGCTATTATCCTACTTACATTAATATAATCAGGTTTACTATAAATTTAATGCTTATAAAAAATGACGCTTAAGCGTCATTTTTTATATCTACATAAGCGGTTACTTTATTTCGCCCAGCACCTTTTGAGTGATAAAGTGCTTTATCAGCAGCTTCAATCCAGCGTTCGTGGTTTTTAAAGTCATTACTACTACCGGCAAAGCCTATACTAATGGTCATCTGTATTTCAAAGTGTTTATATTTTACAGGCGTTGATTCAATTAATGCTCTTAAGCGCTCAGCAAATATTGTCGCGCCATCTTTATCTGTATCCAGTAAAGTAACTACAAACTCTTCACCGCCATAGCGCCCTGCTATATCTGTTTCTCGAAGTGTTGTTCTCAGTAAGTCGCATAGATGACGAAGTGCTTCATCACCACAGCTGTGGCCATATTCATCATTAATTTTTTTAAAGTGATCAATATCAAACATTAATAAAGTGCTGCATCCCCCACTCCGCTTCACTCTTAAAAATTCTTGGCGAAGTGTACCTTCCCAATGCCCACGGTTTGAAAGCTGAGTAAGGCTATCAGTTTGACTAACCTGCTCAAGCTTTCTATTTAACTCTTCGAGCTCTTTTTTATTTACGGCTATATCAGTTACATCGTACAAAATTATACAAATATGGCTCACTTCCCCCATCGTATTAGTCAGAGGAATAAACGTGGCATTTTGATACATATAATCTGCTTTACCCGTGATTGGTCGGTAATTTTTAAAGCGGAAAATATAAGGTTGCTGCTCCCAAATAGTAAAAGAGCGATTTTTTAATACAAATACAGATTCTGATTTACTTCTAAACCATTTTTCGTCTATTGCAGGAAATAAATCAAATAAGTCTTTATCTTTAACGGCACTAGGAAGTAGCCCAGAATGATTTTCCATAAAACCATTCCATACACATACCTTATAATCCCTATCGAGTACCACAAGGCCTACATCTACAGTATTAAACATATCCATTAACCAATGGATCTCATTCATTTCTAAATCAGCGGCCATAACTTAATCTTCTAATAGGTAAGCAACTTTGAATTTCAAAGTTTTAAGTGAATCTTCAGTAAATAACAGCATGAGGTCGCAATTTATATCATGGTTTTCAATACCGTAACTTATTTCTATCGCTAGCGTGCGTTGCCAACGTGATTTGTTTGATTTTACTAAATCAGACACATCTCTGTGCTGCCCAAGTACTATTGGGTGCCCTTGGCTAAATGACATATCAAGTTGCTTTGAAAGGCCTGTTAAAATTGCACCTATTAAAATATTACTAATATCCATAAGGAGCTCAAGCTCAACCTTATCGTTTAGCTCGCCGTCGTAATTCATCAGTGAGGCAATTTCTTTAAAGCTAGAGTCATTTAGTAGTAATAATGCTTCACCAGACACTCCACCACCAATAAAGCCTTGGCACACACCTGAGGTAGCAGCATTGTTATCAATAGACTGAAGCGCCATATCAAGCTCATTAACTTCTAAAATATTCACATTTGGAATTGGCAGCTCTACAAATACATTTAGTAAACGAGCCAATAAGTCACCAGCTTGGCCCATAGCAACGTTGGTCAGCTCTTGATATATATCTCGTACATCAGGGTCAACTTGCTCACCTAATGAATGAGATAGTCGCTCACGCATTGCCTTATCTTTAATTCCGTGGTGTTCAATAATATGGGCGAGTTTTTCAGCAGAGCAAGGTTTTTGTATGAAGTCGATTGCACCAAGCTCGAGAACGCGTTGATGCGCGCTTGGCTGTATATCCCCAGAGACAACAACAGTAAGAATGTTTAAGCCTTGCTCTTTCATCGCGATGAGAACTTCGTACCCATCCATTTCAGGCATATTCAAATCCAAAAACAGTATTTCTGGTTGAATTAGTTTAATTTGTTTTATGCAATCAACGCCATCAAGTGCAAATTCAACCTTAATATCCCAATCTTCAGGTAATGAACGAGCTAATTGGCGTCTCGCTAATTTTGAGTCATCACATATTAATACCGTTGTTGACATACTATCTCTCTGTTTTAGACCCGTTATGAGCATCAAAATGATTTATAAAGGCTATTGTTTTTTTTATTAAAGATATATTTTGTAACTTCATGTTAATCAAAGATTGTCTTGGTTACAATTTTTATATTACAGAATTAATTCCTACTTCATAAGTACGTGCTTAACTTGCAAGATTAAACAAAGTTTAAATCTCAAAGCAAGCCGCTAAAGAGCTACATAATCACTTGGTTACTATTACGCAGTATAATACACTGACACCTATTGCGTTAATTTAAAAGGAAATACCCTATGTTTCGTTCCGTTGCGTTTGCATTGAGTGCATTTTGCTCTGTTGCTATTGCTGCCGATTACCCAGAAAACACGCTTGATGCAGGAAAAGTGTCGGCACAAGGTAAGCCAGTCACTTTATTAGGTAACGGGGTCGCTGTGGGTGATAGCGCACCGAACTTTAAAGTGGTTGATGGCAGCTTTATTCCTGTAACGCTTGAGGATTATAAAGGCCAAGCCGTACTAATAAGTGTAGTGCCAAGTCTTGATACCGGTATTTGTAGTTTACAAACTAAACATTTTAACGAAAAAGTCGCCGCGCAATTTCCGGGTGTAGCAATGCTTACAATTAGTGCAGATTTACCTTTTGCTCAAAAACGATTTTGTAAAGCTGAAAATATAGACAAAGTTACTGCGCTGTCTGACTCGGTATGGCGTGACTTTGGTCAAAAATATGGTTTAATTATTAAAGATATGGGTCTGTTAACGCGCTCAGTACTTGTTTTAGATAAGAGTCATACTGTTATTTATAAACAGCTAGTAAGCAGCCTATCTACAGAGCCAGAATACGATAGTGTGATTGAAAAGCTTAAAACACTTTAATTTTTACCAATTAGCTTAATTAATACCAATCTGCTTATATATGAGGTCTATTTAACGTGAAAAAAATTACGCTAGAACTAGGCAAAAATTTTTGTATCTAGGGCGTGTTGATCTTTGCGGATTAGTAAAAACAAAAAAACCGCCATTTGGCGGTTTTTTAGTGCGCTTTAAATTAACCTAAAAGCTCACCTAACTGTGCGCTCACAACTTCAACGGCTTGTGTACCGTCAAGTTTGTGGTACTGCGTGTTACCTGCAGCAGCTTCAGCTTGGTAGTAATCAACTAATGGCATAGTTTGCTCATGGTAAATGCCTAAACGTTTACGTACTGTTTCTTCAGTATCGTCTGCGCGAACAATTAAGTCTTCGCCTGTTTCGTTGTCTTTACCTTCAACCTTAGGTGGGTTGTAAACTACATGGTAAACACGACCTGAGCCTGGGTGTACACGACGTCCGCCCATACGCTCTACAATTACTTCATCAGCCACATCAAATTCAATAACATGATCAACCACTACGCCATTTTCTTTCATTGCATCTGCTTGTGGAATAGTGCGTGGGAAACCATCAAGTAAAAAACCTTTTTCACAATCAGCTTTAGCAATACGCTCTTTAACTAAACCGATAATGATATCGTCAGAAATTAACTGACCTGCATCCATTACTTTTTTTGCTTCAAGACCCAGTGGTGTGCCTTCTTTAATAGCTGCGCGAAGCATGTCGCCAGTAGAAATTTGTGGAATACCGTACTTGTCCATTAAAAACTGAGCTTGAGTACCTTTACCAGCACCCGGCGCGCCCAAAAGAATAATGCGCATATCATTGTCCCCTAGTATGGAAGTTTATTTTTAAAGCCTGAATTCTTCCACAAGCGCCGCTGATACTCAAGTAACTTATACTAATTGCCTACTTTGCAGCGCATAAAAAAAGGAAGCAAACGCTTCCTTTTTAAATATGTACAAACTTTGTACTTTTATTTACTTAGCTAATCAGCAATTACTTGCTAAGTTCTAACATAAGTTTATTTAGCCGTGTAACAAATCCTGTTGGATCTTTTAATGTACCGCGCTCAGCAAGTAATGCTTGGTCTAATAATACATGTGACCACTGTGCAAACTTATCCTCATCTTGCTCATCATTTAAGTGCTTAACAAGTTGGTGCTCAGGGTTTAGCTCAAACACAGGTTTAGCTTCTGGGGCTGCTTGGCCTACAGACTCCATTAACTTTTGCATTTGTGAGCTCATGTCGTTGTCATCACTTACAACACACGCTGGAGAATCTGTTAAACGGTGCGTAAAGCGCACGTCTTTTACATCATCACCTAGCGATGTTTTAATGCGCTCAACAAGACCTGCCATTTCTTTTTCAGACTCTTCTTGTGCTTTTTTAGTTTCTTCGTCGTCAAGCTTACCTAAGTCTAAATCACCACGCGTAATTGATTGAAGCTGCTTATCAGCAAATTCAGTCAGGTGGCTCATCATCCACTCATCAACTCGGTCACTTAGTAGTAATACTTCAATGCCTTTCTTACGGAAAATCTCTAAATGTGGAGAGTTCTTAGCCGAGGTGAAAGTGTCAGCCACTACATAATAAATCTTGTCTTGGCCTTCATTCATGCGCTCAACGTATTGCTCAAGCGATACATCTTGCGTTTCTGAATCAGTATGAGTTGAAGAAAAACGTAATAACTTACAAATAGCTTCTTTATTTGCTGCGTCTTCCGCTGGGCCTTCTTTCATTACTTGGCCAAACTCATTCCAAAACACTTGGTAGTCATCAGCTTTGTTTTTAGCCATACGTTCAAGCATTTTGATAATGCGCGATGTACACCCTTTACGAATAGCTTGTGTTACTTTGTTGTCTTGTAAAATTTCGCGAGATACGTTTAGTGGTAAATCGTTTGAATCTAATAAACCTTTTACAAAACGTAAGTAGCTTGGCATAAATTGCTCAGCATCATCCATTACAAATACGCGCTGTACATATAGTTTTAAGCCGCTTTGACGGTCACGATTCCATAAATCAAATGGCGCTTTTTTAGGAATATATAAAAGACTCGTGTATTCAGTTTTACCTTCAACCTTGTTATGTGCCCAGCTAAGTGGATCTTCCCAATCATGGCTTACATGTTTGTAAAACTCTTTGTATTCTTCATCAGAAAGCTCTGACTTATCACGCGTCCATAATGCTGTAGCACGGTTAATGCTTTCCCACTCACCTGGAACTGCTGGGATTTTCTCACCGTCTTCGCCTTCTGATTCAGGCACTTCTGGTTTGTACATTTGTACAGGCGTAGAAATATGGTCTGAGTATTTAGTAACAATGCTACGTAGACGGTAGTCATCAGCAAATTCTTTTTCTTCATCGCGAAGGTGTAAAATAATCTCTGTACCACGGCCTTCTTTTTCAATTTCTTGAAGTGTGTACTCGCCTTCACCTTTAGATTCCCACTCATAAGCTGTTGTTTCGCCAGCTTTACGCGTACGTACAGTAACTAGATCGGCTACGATAAATGCTGAGTAAAAACCAACACCAAATTGACCAATTAACTGTGAATCTTTACTTTGATCGCCTGTTAAGTTTTTAAAAAACTCAGCAGTACCTGATTTTGCAATTGTGCCCAAAGAGCTAATTACTTCATCACGTGTCATACCAATACCGTTATCTGAAATAGTAACTGTGTTGGCGTCTTTGTCTGCGCTAATACGTACACGTAAGTCAGCATCACCTTGGTAAAGGTCGCCATTAGAAAGCGCTAAAAAGCGTAGCTTGTCTGCTGCATCAGATGCATTTGAAACAAGTTCACGTAAAAATATTTCTTTATTTGAATAAAGAGAATGAATCATTAAGTTTAATAATTGTTTTACTTCTGTTTGAAAGCCTAATGTTTCTTTTTGTGCTGCAGTCATTTATGTATCTCCAATTTGCAAAGTGTCTGCGTTATGCACTTAATATGGGGTGAGGTGAATCAACTTCAAGGGAAAAGTTTAAAAAAGATTAAAACGGGCATGGACACTTTGCATGAAAGGGAAGCCCTGTTATTGGATGATAAAAAAATACGTCACTGGCATGTAGCAATAAACGTTCAGCCATTTGTTCACTGCGCTTACTTTTATATAAATCACAGCCTAAAATTGGGTGACCTATTGCATCACTATGAATACGTAGTTGATGCGTACGTCCTGTAATAGGCGTAAATTGCACAAGTGTACGTTCAGGCTTTAATAACCTTTTGAGCACTGTGTATTTACTAATTGCTTCTTTACCTGTGGTTTTGCATATTTTGACTAAAGGAAAGCGCTCTTTGTCTTTTGCTATAGGCAAATTTATTTCACCTTGCAAGGTAGTCACACTTCCTTCTAGCATCGCTAAATAACGCTTTTGTATTGATCGACTTTGAAACTGTTTATTTAAATGCTGAGACGCAGAGGCATTTAACCCAACAATCATAATACCTGATGTGCCAAAATCTAGCCGGTGCGGTAATTTAGCCTCAGAAAAGGCCGCTGTTAATCCTTTTTGACCATTTACTAACCGGTAGTGTACTGAGTCCCAGTTAAGTGGATTCTTCCCAGATAAACTCAATAATCCACTGGGTTTATTAATAATCAAAATAGCATCATCTTGATAAAGTATTTTAATAGCTTCATGGCACTTGGGCGCTATAAAATTATCAACAATTGTATGAGGCGTACTCAAAGGTTCAACCATTAATCAATATCTTTAGAATGCAGCGCTTTTAAAGCCAATACTTGCTCGCGTAAATTATCAGCAGTCACATTATCTGCTGCTATTGGCTCACCTGCTGTAACCGATACTAAAGAGTACTTTAATCGAGGTAATTGCCACTTAGCTTTACGGCTAAACATACTGCCCCATAATCCACCTAAGTGCACAGGAATAACAGGCACGGGGGAGCGTTCAATAATACGCTCAATGCCACGCCTAAACATATCAATTGAACCGTCGCTCGTTAATTTCCCTTCTGGAAATATGCCAACAAGCTCGCCGCGTTCAAGCGCACTGGCTACATCATCAAACGCTTTTTTAAACGCTGCTGGATTTGTTTTTTCGCTATTTATTGGAATTGCTTTGGCCATTTTAAATAGCCAATGTAAAGCAGGAGAATAATAAATAGGCGCAAACACCATAAAGCGTATAGGCCTTGGGGAAGCAGCTAAAATAAACATCCAATCCACAAAACTAACATGATTTGCAACAATCACCGCAGCCCCTTCAGATGGAATATTAACCTCACCTTTTGTACGTACGCGATACATACATATCGCTAATATATAAATAATAAAGCGTAAGAAAAACTCAGGCACTTTAGTATAAATATATATTGAAATAAGTAAGTTAAGGCCTGCGAGTAATAAAAGTAGTGATGAAATATGCCACTTAAGAACAGACAGCGTAATGATACTTAATATAGCGCTGCCAACCATAAACAATGCATTAAGAACATTATTAGCGGCAATGACGCGTGATCGGCTCGACTCTTCAGTACGCTGCTGAATTAACGCATACAGCGGCACTGTATAAAAACCTGAAGCAATACCAATTCCAGCCATCCAAATAAAATGCCAGATCATATCGCCAGTATTTAAAACTTGCTTAAGGGTTAATAAGTTTTCACTTGGAGTAATGTACGTCTCAATTGCTGGTTCTTGGCTTAATAAATACAAAAAAAGCGTTATTAAAATAGCCCCAAATGGCACAATACCAAGCTCAATACGAGAGCGTGAAAGCTTTTCACACAGCAGCGAACCAATTGCAATACTTAAAGAAAAGACCACCAACGCACTGGTTACTACTAATTCATCGCCGCCCATCACATGTTTAACGTAATTTGGGAGTGCGGTTAAAATAATAGCGCCTATAAGCCAAAACCAACTGATCCCTAAAACAGATTTACCCACAGATTCTGTTTGTGCATTAAGCGCTTTAAATACATTTTTAGTTGACGAAAAAATATTGTACGTAAAGTGCAAGTTAGGCTCATTCGCTTCACTTACAGGTATAAAGCGACTACTAAAATACCCAAGTGAAGCCAGTACCAATACTGCAATACTTATTACAGCAGGACCCACTGTTTGAGTAATAAAATAAGTACCAAATATAGTCCCTAATAAAATAGCTACAAACGTACCCGACTCCACTAAACCATTTGCTTTAGTGAGCTCGTTTGGAGCAACATGTTGAGGTAATATTGAATATTTTAATGGGCCAAAAAAGGTGCTTTGCAATCCCATAAAAAATATTGTTGCAAGCATTAGCCATACTTGCTGCGTTAAAATTGATGCAGCTCCAATAACCATAATTGGTATTTCGCATAGCTTTACAAGCCTAATAAGCTTTGATTTTTCTGTTTTTTCGGCAAGTTGCCCTGCCACACCAGAAAATAAAAAAAATGGTAAAATAAACAAGCCTGCAGCAATATTCGAATATAATGCACCGTCTGCAAGTGTAGCCGCTTGAAAAACCAATAAAATAAGCACCGACTGCTTGTATACGTTATCGTTTATGGCTGATAAAAACTGCGTAACAAAAAGCGGTAAAAAACGCTTACTGTTTAGTAATGCACTTGGATGTTTTTTATTATTTTGCATTTTGTCCCTTAGTCACTAGCTAATGCCTAATCATATAAAGCGCTAATCTTACCTTATGTTTTGCTTTAAAAACAAAAAAGCCTACATATTTTACAATGTAGGCTTTTAAAGTAAGTTTCAAATAGCTGCTTTAGTCTTGCATTACCGCACGACGTCCACTAAAGGCGTGCATAAGTGTGGTGCCATCGACCAAATCGAGCTCACCACCGACAGGTATTCCATGAGCAATTCTTGATGCGCCTACTTTATATTTATGGCAAAGCTGAGCAATATAATGGGCTGTTGTTTCGCCTTCAACCGTAGGGTTAGTAGCTAAAATAACTTCGTTTATACCACCATGAGAAAGCTTTTGCTCTAGTACATCAAGGCCAATTTCTTTAGGACCAATACCATCAATAGGTGATAAATGTCCCATTAAAACAAAGTATAAACCTTGATATTGCCCTGTTTGCTCAATTGCCAGTACATCTGTTGGTGATTCAACAACACACAAAATCCCACTGTCTTGACGTTTAGTACTTAAGCAAATGTCACATTGTGCTTGTTCTGTAAACGTACGGCACGATTGACAATGTCCTACCGCAGTCATTGCTTTAGTAAGCGCATTACCAAGTTGAGTGCCACCTTTGCGGTCGCGTTCAAGCAAATGAAAGGCAATACGCTGCGCTGACTTTGGGCCTATGCCTGGCTGACAGCGCAGTGCTTCAATAAGCTGAGTTAAACTATCTGAAAGTTGCATATTTTCTTAAAACGGCATTTTCATACCTGGTGGTAATTGCATACCGCCAGTTACTTTGCCCATGCGCTCTTGTGTTTCATCAGCCACGCGGCGTACAGCGTCATTACATGCTGCTGCTAATAAATCTTCAATCATGTCTTTGTCGTCTTCCATTAAACTTTCATCAAGCTCAACACGACGTACATTATGGTTACCAAGCATAGTTACTTTAACTAGGCCTGCGCCCGCTTCACCTACAACTTCTAGTGTTGCGATTTCGTCTTGGGCTTTTTGCATGCGCTCTTGCATTTGCTGCGCTTGCTTCATCATGTTACCCATTCCACCTTTAAACATAATTTTCTCTCTTTCTTTTAAACTTTAATTGTCATGAAGATAAGGGCGATTGTATTTAATTACAATGCCTGAATGCTATTTTCGTCAATTTCCGCGCTAAATACTTGCTGAAACTGCACTATATTTTCATCCGTTGTGATCACATCGATTGCTTGTTGATGACGACCTACATCTATTTTTTGTTGAATTAAGTAAGGTGAATCTATCACCCCTTTTGCAAAATTAATGCTAAGCGATACATTATGCTCATAAATGCTTGATAGTGCTGCATCTAATTTTTGGCGAAGCACAGGTGTATCTAAATGTTTTTGTGATTCATCAACATCAATATGCAAATTGTTACCTTGCTTAGTAAAAATGGAGTGTAACGCAAACTGGCGCATACGCCCCCCTAAGCCCATACGCTTAATTAAATAAGCCCATTCATCTTGCTGATGTGCAAACCTAATTTCGCTGATCGGGCTTTGAAAATCATCGGGCACCGGAATACTTGGCTCTTCAGGGGCGGCTTCTACCACCTTTTGAGGATTAATTTGTTCAAGTAACTCTGGCGCTAAGTTTTCAGTAATTGTTTGATGTTTTTCTTTAAAATCAATCTTACGTGCTGGTTTTGTATTTGTTTGATTAAGTGACTCTGTTTGGCTCCCAGTTACTGGGAGCTCATGCTTTTTTTCACTCTCACCTGCGCTATTGGTTGCCCATGGTGGTGCATCGTCAATTGCATCAAGGTTTGGTGCACTTTCATTACTCGCTGGCTGTGCATTTTGACTCGTTGCTACTTTTGGCATTCTAGGATGCTGGCTAGGTTCTTTTGCAATTGGCTTGGTTAACGATTCTGATTTGTTATTTTCAGCAGTGCGAGTATTTGCACCTGATAGTCTACCTGCGCCCGATATATTTCTGTCACGTAAAATACGGGCAATAGCCGATTGCGCCTGAGCATCTTGCTCTGCAATTGGTCTATTCGTATTTTGGCTAACCGCACTTTCACTTGATGCCGGCTCAGAGGGTGACTCTGAATTAGTGCTTTGCGCAGGATTAAATCCCTGCTCTACGGCACTGTGCATTATATCGTCAAATTGCGAAGCGAGTGTTTGCTCAGTATCGCTATGTTGCATATAAGCTTCATCTTCACTTTGACGCTGAGCTTGTTCATCTGAAATTACAGTACTTTTTGGCTGCTCATTAACATGTTCAGGTTGTTGAACTGGCGGCTTGGCCTCAACTACAGCGGGCTGCGTATTCGAAACTTCATCGGCAACTGACGGCTCTTGTACAGGTGGTACTTGAACCATTGACTCTTGTTTTTGAGTGTTTAGCTGTGAAGTATTATCTAAAGCTTGTGTGCTGTTAGTTGAAGGACTACTTTGGTTATCTGTTGTTTTTTGCGATGTTTTATTTTTATTTAATATATCTCGCAGTGCACTCGCTCTACCTGGTTTATTTTCAACAGGCTCTTGAGCTGCTAAAGGGGCAGCCTGTTTATGCTCGGTTTGCGTTGGCTCAAATGCTAATAGCCTTAGCATTATCATTTCAAAGCCTAGGCGAGGCTCTGGTGCCCACTGTAAATCTTTTTTACCATTTAATAGGAGTTGATAATACACTTGAATCTGTTGTGCACTCGTATGCTCAGCAACATGTGCGATATAATCAACGTTCTTTTCATCAAGTGCTGCAGCTTCAGGAACAAGCTGACTTAATTGAACTAAATGCGTAAGTGCAATTAAATCATCAAGTAATGCCACATAATTTGGGTTACGACTAGCAACTTGCGCTATTTCATTCATAAGCACTGGGCCATCTTGCGCTAATAATGCGGCAAGTAAACTTTGGCTATAATGCGTATCCATTAAACCAAGCATAGTTTGTACTGCTTGATTATTTATATCACCATTTGTTTGTGCTATCGCTTGGTCAGTTAAACTAAGCGCATCGCGCATACTGCCATCAGCCGCTTTTGCTATAATGCTAAGCGCATCATTGTCAAAACTTAGTTGCTCATGGGTTAATACATGCTCTAGCTGAGTTTTAATTTCACTTTGCGATAATGCATTTAAGTTAAACTGTAAGCAACGAGATAAAATAGTGACAGGTAATTTTTGTGGATCGGTTGTCGCTAATAAAAATTTCACATGCTCTGGTGGCTCTTCTAACGTTTTTAAAAGGGCATTAAAGCTATGCTTTGAGAGCATGTGAACTTCATCTATTAGGTATACTTTATAACGCCCGCGCGTTGGCGCATATTGCACGTTATCGAGTATTTCGCGGGTATCTTCTACTTTAGTGCGAGAGGCTGCATCTATTTCAAGTAAATCTATATAACGACCTGCTTCTATATCTGTACAGCTACTACACTTTCCGCAAGGAGATGCAGAAATGCCTTCATCACAATTTAAGCTTTTAGCAAAGATACGCGCAATGGTGGTTTTACCCACACCTCGGGTTCCAGTGAATAAATACGCGTGATGCAGTCTATTTTGTGTAAGCGCATTAACCAGCGCTTGTTTAACATGAGACTGCCCAACCAATTCATGAAAGGTTTGTGGACGCCATTTTCTCGCTAGAACCTGATAACTCATCGATTACTCGCCTTCAAATTCAACCAATTTTAGAATTTTAATACCCATTTTTTCGATGCGTTGTTCGCCGCCAAGCTCTGGAAGTGAAACTACAAATGCTGCATCAGTTGCTTCCCCACCAAGTTTATTTACAAGCTTAGCCGTGGCTTCAATTGTACCGCCTGTTGCAAGTAAATCATCAACTAACAACACTTTGTCGCCTGGTACTATTGCATCAACATGAAGCTCAAGTGTGTCTTCACCGTATTCTAATAAGTAATCTTGGCGAATAACTTCTCGTGGTAATTTACCCGGCTTACGCACAGGAATAAATGGAATACCTAAAGCATAAGATAAAGGTGCGCCAAAAATAAAGCCACGTGATTCTGTACCAATGATTTTAGTAAAACCTTGATCTTTATACTCGTTTATAAAAGCATCAATTGTTGCTTTAAACGCGTCAGGGTTTGCCATTAATGTGGTTACATCGCGAAACATAATGCCCGCTTTTGGATAATCAGCAATTGTAGTTATGCTGTTTTTGATAATTGCTGGTGTTACTTGAGTCATAATTTTAACTGCTCAATGGTTTATATTACAAAGCAGGTGATTATAACCTTAACTGACCTTAAATTGCGAGTTTGCAATAATTATAAAAAGAAAGAATGGAAAGATTTACGAGGATTAAAATTAAAAGGGTCAAGGCTGATGCAAACAACAGCCTCTCGATGCAAATGCATTTTAAGTTAAGCTAGTGATCCAGCCTAAAATCGCATTTAAACAACCAATACCTGCAAATACCGCTAAAAAAGCAATAAAGTAAGTAGCGTTAAACGGATCTTTAAAATCTTTATCATCTGACATGGGTACAACCTTTTATTAAGCACGATAAATTAGGTTGCCATGATAGACGATGTAAAAACATCTATAAAGGGCTTAATCTTGATTTTTTGTCACTATTACTCTGCGCTCCGCCATTGCATTAAGCGTAGCAAGTGCGCCTTGGTTTATTTGTTCTGGGCTAAATTGTGGAGCATGGCTTAATACCTGTTCACAAATTTCGTCAAAGGTAATGCCATTGCTATTTTCAATAATTGAAAGTAATAAAGCCGTCATTGCATTGGTTGCCAAAAATTGCACATCGTCTTGTGCATCTCTATAAACAACAAAATAACTTGGCTGCTCTGCTGGATGCTTAGGTTGAAAGTCTACACTAATAGTTTGTACCGGGTATTGGTAACTCAAATTACGCGCTGCTACAGATAAATACAGTGGAGCATGTGTAATATCAGTCGTATTGAGCTTATGCTCTTGCGGGTCATCCATAGCAATAGATACATCAAGCTCTATCCACTCGTAATGAGCAAGCTCTAGCATAAAGGCAGGATCATTTTTTTGCATTTTATAATCACTGGATAAGTAATTAATGAATTCACCTGCAATATCTAAAAAGTAAGGAGAGTGACAATCGTGATTACTAAAAAATTGCCTAATGAGCTTTTTCCATTGTTTTTCGCTATATAAGGTTTTTAATACCGGAAAACCTGATGAAATAAATCCATCTACATTATTAAAAAATAAATCACGATAAATAGCCATTCGCCTGTCTTCTATGTCGCGGGGCTTTTTATTTTGTTGAGGCTGGCGAATATGTGCCATAAATTCGTTTTGTACTTCAATAAAACTCATATTTACACACTCTTTTATACTGATATTAAGCTGTTTGCTTAGTTAAAGACGAATTCAAGTACTTACTTTGCAGCTCATGAATAATGTCTAGCTCTTTAGTTAATACATTCATCGTTGGAATATTAAAATCTCGCTCAAGCAGCGTAGGAAAAACACCATGCTTTGCATAAGCTTTATCTAGCAACTCCCATACAGGGTCTATAACATCTGCACCGTGGGTATCTACAATTAAATCTTCGGCTTCATTGTAGTGTCCTGCAACGTGGCCATAAGCGATATGCTTTGAAGGCAGCCCATTTAAAAACTCTTCAGCATTGTATCCATGATTAATTGAGTTAACGTAAATATTATTAACATCTAGTAATAGCTTACAATCAGCTTGCTCTAAAATAGTATTGGTGAATTCAAGCTCAGATAACTCTTGGCCAGGCGCGCCATAGTAAGAAACATTCTCTATCGCTATTTGGCGCTCTAAAATATCCTGTACTTGCTTAATGCGAGGAACAACATGTGCGATTGCATCTTGAGTAAATGGAATTGGCATTAAATCGTACATATGGCCAGTGCCGGAGCAATAACTTAAATGCTCACTAAAAATTTTAATATTGTGCTCATCAAAAAAAGTTTTAAGTGACTTCACAAATTCAATATCTAATGGCTCAGGTGAACCAATTGAAAGCGATAATCCATGACATACAAAGTTAGTAGCATCAGTTAATGTTTTAAATTGTTTTTTAAAACGCCCACCTAGTTTTAACCAGTTCTCAGGTGCCACTTCCATAAAATCTACTTGCTTGGGTACATGCTCAAGTAGCTCATCAAGCATCTCACGACGAAGGCCCAGCCCTACCATACCAAACCCGGCGTTTTGAGTTGTTTTCATTATTGTCTCCTTAAAGCAAAAAGGGCCCAATGGCCCTTTTAGTATAATTGCAGCTGAATAGCTTAAGCAATTACATCAAAATGATTATTGGCCACCACACTTGCCTTCGCCACATTTACCTTCTTTTTTAGCTTTAGTATCGCCACCACATTTGCCTTCGCCGCACTTTCCTTCTTTTTTAGCTTTTGCGTCGCCGCCGCATTTACCTTCGCCGCACTTACCTTCTTTCTTAGCTTTTGCGTCACCGCCACATTTGC
>NZ_PNCW01000010.1:0-52500 GCF_005886985.1 Pseudoalteromonas sp. S3178
CGAGTCCCGTCCACTCCGCCACTATTTAAACACTGTTATGTTACAAAATTTGTATGCTGGAGTGGTAGTTCAGTTGGTTAGAATACCGGCCTGTCACGCCGGGGGTCGCGGGTTCGAGTCCCGTCCACTCCGCCAACAAATTTAGTAATGACAAGTAATATGATATCTCTGCGGAGTGGTAGTTCAGTTGGTTAGAATACCGGCCTGTCACGCCGGGGGTCGCGGGTTCGAGTCCCGTCCACTCCGCCATTTGATATCGTAACAAAATTAGTAAGTGCATTACCCCATGCACATACCACTGCGGAGTGGTAGTTCAGTTGGTTAGAATACCGGCCTGTCACGCCGGGGGTCGCGGGTTCGAGTCCCGTCCACTCCGCCACTTGTTATTTCCTCAATAGCAAGTTTATAAACTCCTTAGTTAAATAATTCCATTAAAAACCTCTATGTAAGCTTTTTAGCAGTTAAACTTCAGTCTTTAAATTATCTTTTATGTTCCTCCTTTATATGATCATTAAGTTTATGTAGATAACAAACAATAGTTGATTCAGTGTTTTTGATATTGATTTGTATTTCTATTTGCTTTAAGTTCTTTGCATTCGATCACTAACTAGGTTTGATATGCCAAGTTCTCTAGCATTTCAGCACGCAACCCCCGAATTTGAAATTTTAGTCGTTGAAGATGATAACTTGCTCAACGAGCAAATGAGCGAGTTACTAACCGCTCAAGGTTATGCTGTGACGTCGTGTTTTGATGGTGATGATGCATTGCACCTTGCAGTAACTAAAAGTTTTAACCTGATCTTATTAGATGTTATGTTGCCGGGAAAAGATGGTTTAACTATGTTAAATATCTTGCGCAGTTGTAATAACATTCCGGTGATTATTGTTTCGGCTAAGCATGCAGAAGAGGAGCGAATTAAAGGGTTATCTGCAGGGGCTGATGATTATCTTGCCAAACCATTTAATAGCCAAGAACTGCTTTTACGCGTCGATTCTGTGCTAAGACGCGTGTTTAAACAAGACGGTAAAGCACCTTATGTTGCTAATATTGATGGGCTTGAAGTTAACAGTTTACACCAACAGGTGAGCTTACATGGTTCAGTGGTATCCTTTACGCCTATTGAATTTGGTTTATTACATATTTTGATTAAAAATCAGGGGCAGATATTGCTAAAACCTTTTTTATATCAAGTGGTATTAAATAAACGTTTTAGTCAATATGATCGTAGCTTAGATATGCATATGAGCCGAATACGTAAAAAACTAAATAATGCGGGCTGGGATGGAGCGCGTTTGCAAACTGTACACGGCAAGGGGTATTGCATTAAATGACCCGGCGTTTATTTTGGAAACTATGTTTAATTATTGGCACCGGCGTGGTGGCCATGTTTTATTTAATCAATGTTGCAGTTACTCACTTTGAAAACGATATGAGTATGCTCTCAGAGCCAAGTCGTGCGCAATTACTTGAATGGCAGAAGCAGGCAGAAGATATTTTACACCAAGATGATATTGAGGCACTTGAGCTATGGGTAAGTGACTTACAACAGCAAGAGAATATTTGGGCTGTAATTGCCCGAGCGGATGTGGTTGAGTTGGCTGGCAATCGAAACCACCGTTATGAATATACCGGTTACAACCTTGGTCGTAGTATTGATTGGAAAATTCACCTGTATTTTGATCACGCCCCAGTGGTGCAATTACCTTTCACTCATAACGAAGCAAGTTTAGTAGTTCAGTTGCCTGAGCGTATGCGCCCAGGTTCACTGTGGAATGCTACACGCTTATCATTACAGGTTTTTTTACCTATGCTGATTTTAGTGTGCTTATCCATTGTGTTATATCGCCATATTATGCATCCCATTAGAGAAATGGACAGTGCCACTCGCGCATTTAGTTCAGGAGATTATAGTGTTAGGATCAGAAAACAGTTTGGCTCTCGCAAAGATGAATTAACCCAGTTGGCAGCAACTTTTGATTTAATGGCTGAGAGGATAAGCGAGCAGATCATGCATCAAAGAGTGCTGTTAACCGATCTATCCCACGAATTACGTACACCACTAACGCGCTTAGATATTGCAACAGACAACTTATTAGCCAAGCAGCACGAATTTTCTCTCGAAAACCAAGCGAAATTAGAGCGCATTCATAAAGAGTCGTTACATATACGTAAACTGGTTGAAGATACCTTGACTTTATCTTGGCTCGATAATGAATCACCTCAGCTGCGAGTAGAATCGCTTGATATTGTAGATTTACTTGAAATATTAATTGAAGATGCACGCTTTGAATACCCCGATAAGCGAATAATAGCCCAGTTACCCAGTCAAGCGCTTATTGAAAATAGCAATCATAGGGCGCTTGGCCAAGCCATTGAAAATATATTAAGAAATGCACTGCGCTATACCCCCAAAAATAAACAGGTTGATATCAGCTGCCACGATAGTGGTGACCGATACCGGATTATTATTGCCGATCAAGGTCCCGGGGTTCCTGAGCACTATTTAAATACTATTTTTAGACCCTTCTTTCGTGTTGACTCTTCTCGTTCGCGTAACAGCGATAGCTTTGGTTTGGGGTTAGCTTTAGCTCAACGTCAATTAAATGCGATTGCAGCAGAGGTGGTAGCAAATAATAACACAGCAGGTGGCTTGAGCATGACACTATGGGTGCCAAAAAAATAGACTAATAAAGGCATATTATATTTATGTTTAAAATGTAACAAATGTAAAATTGCTATACATAACCATAAAAGGTAATGATAATCCTTTTTATTTACAAAAAAGGACACTTACCTTGAAAAAGTTAGCCCTAGCCAGCGCTATTGCTGGTGTATTTAGCTTATCTGCTTTTGCTGAACAACAAAACGAAACAACAAAAACATCAGTTGAACAAATTACGGTTGTGGGCTCTGCCACTAACCTCACCATTTCGGCCGAAGAAATTGAACAGTATCAGGCTAACGATTTAGCCGATATCTTCCGCTACTCACCTTCTGTAAGCGTAGGCGGCTCGGTTGGTGTTGCACAAAAAATTTATATTCGTGGTGTTGAAGATTCTTTATTAAACATCACAGTGGATGGCGCTCAACAAACATCAACACTATTTCATCATATTGGCCGTGTGACAATTGATCCTGATTTATTACAACAAATCGATGTTCAAGCCGGTGCTGGCGAAGCAACCAGTGGCCCAGGTGCTATAGGTGGTTCGATTCGGTTTAAAACAAAAAATGCACAAGATTTATTACAAGACGACGAACAGTTTGGCGGACGTGTTAAAGCTAGTTACTTTTCGAACGATGGCACTCGCCTTAGTGGTAGTGCCTATGGCAAGTTAAGTGATACTTGGGGTGTTTTAGGCTACTTTAGCACCATTGAGCGCGATAACATGAAAGATGGTAATGGAGATACCATTTATGGGACTGCAGCAGATCAAGACATGTTATTTATTAAAGCCAGCGGTGAGCTTGCCAATAATCATTACTTGTCGCTTAGTATCGAGCAACGTGATGAAGAAGGTGAGTTTTCGGCACGTCCAAACTGGGCTGTACAAGAAGGCGGAGCGTTATACCCAAGTGAGGCCCAGCGTGATACTTACGTTGCAAATTATATCTTCTCTTATAGTCAGTTATTACATTTAGAAGTGAGTGCATATCAAACTGAATCATCTTTTGAAGGTGGACGTTTTGCATGGCTTGCCGATATTGATACCTATGGTTTTGATATTAGAAATACCAGCATTATTGATGAACATAAATTTACCTATGGTGTTGATTACCGTGATGATGAGGTCAGCAGTGGATCAGCTTCTGGTGCGAAAGAGAATGCTGAGCAAGGCAGTGTTTTAGGTGTATATGCTCAAGGTTATAGCGATATTACACCCCAGTTATTACTGAGCTACGGGGTACGCTACGACAGCTATAAATTCCAACAACAAATTTTATTAGATGAATATTATGGTACGCCTATCACAGAAAGTGCATCAAGTTTAGATGACAGTGAAGTGAGCTTTAATGTGGGCTTAGCCTACGATATAAATGAAGCGTGGACGTTCGGCATAGGTTATGCTGAAGCTGCAAGAGGAAAACAAATTGGTGATGGTTTTACCCTAGATGGGTATTTGTATGATGGCTCTGATGCACCTGTTGTATCTGAAAGCTTGGTTCCTGAGACAGTAACAAATATTGAAGCCTCAATCGCGTACTCAAGTGCAAATTTATCAGCTAAAGCCAGTATTTATCACTCAGCCTTAGATGATGTGATTTTTGAAGGGTATGAAGGGAACTCGGTATACAACAATATTGGTACGCTTAATACCAAAGGATTTGAGTTTGACCTAGCTTATCGAGTACAAGCATTTGACTTCTTCTTGGGTTTTTCTGCTGCAGATACTGAGCTTGAACCACGTAATGGCATATATTCTGTAAACTATGATGCAATTGATATTAATGGTTACGAGTTTGTTGGCTTAGGTAATAGCCGAGGTAATACTTGGGTTGCTGGCGTTGATTATTCGATTAATACCGATGCCAAGGTTGGTTTAAGTGTAACTAAAGTGGACTCACTAGATATAGAGACATTACATCAAGCGGTTGATTTAGGTTGGACTGATTCAATCTATACATTAAATAAGCCAAGCTACACTACAGTTGATATTTATTCTCAGTGGCATGTCACAAATGAATTATTATTGAATGTGGCAATTACGAATTTATTCGACTCGCTTTATATCGATCATTCAAGCGTTGGCGACTATGGTGAAGTTTTCCCTACCGTTGTTGGGCCTTATGAAGCTGGACGTGATATTCGCTTATCTGTCTCATATCAGTTTTAAGACATAGTTTTAATTTTATGTTTTTAAAATTATTTAAAAAGTGGGTCTTTTGGGCCCACTTAGTTATTGGTGTTTTAGCGGGCTTATTTATTTTTAGCATGGCTTTGACAGGTGCTATCTTAACTTATGAACGACAAATCGTAGAGCTCAGTGAAATGCGCTTTACGGTTGACTCTGTTAACCAACAACAAACTTTATCAACAGATGAGGTTGTGGCTATTTTGCAAAAAAAGCATCCAGATGAGCCACATATTTATATTCGTTGGGTAAATAGAGAAGGGGCCGCTATTCCAGCGTGGGCTGGTAAGCATAGTTATTTACTACATCCTTATACTGGTGTTGTGCTACGAGAGGGTGAGGGGGGGGCCGCAGACTTTTTCCATGTTGTTACTGACCTGCATCGATATTTATTGTTGCACGGACCAGCACAAGTTGTAGGAAAAAATATCAATGGTTATGCCAATCTATTGTTTATCTTTTTATTGCTATCTGGAGCCTACCTTTGGATCCCGAAACGATTTAATCGCTCGGCACTAAAAGGCCGTTTATTATTAGCAAAAAAATATAAACATACTCAACAACGAGATCGGCAATGGCACTTTGCATTTGGCTTTTGGTGTTTGCCTATCTTATTGGTGTTATCGTTAACAGCAACGTTGTTTCATTTTGATTGGGCCAATAAAGCTTTATATGGCGCATTTTCTCAAGATGTACCAGTAAGAGAAAGGCATCCGTCAGTATCCGATTTATCGGCCGATATACAGCCTTATGAAGTATTATTGCAACAGGCTAAAACGCACGCACGTAATAATGGTGCTGCTGATTGGTATTCTATCTGGGTAGAGTTAGGCAACAAAAAGCATGAAGCAAGGTTTTATATTGATACCAGCATTGGTCACCGGCAGGAGCTAGCCTATTCGTTGTACTTAGATACCAAAACCGGAGATCAAATAAAAACTTTAAGAAAATCAGATTGGTCGCCTGGTGATCAAGCATGGGGCACTGCACGGTTTTTACATACAGGTGAATATTTTGGTGTAATTGGGCAAACAATTGCTGGTATTGCTTCTCTTTTGTGCTGTTTATTAGTTTACACCGGTATAGTTTTAGCGTGGCAGCGTTTAGGTCCTAGACGTAAAGTTAAAACATAGCAGAGCGAATATAAGCAGATAAAATATTTCGTCACAAGCCGCTTTAATTTTATTAAGGCGGCTTTTTCATTTGTGCGGATTGCAAAACATAACAACTTAACCCAACATATTGCTGATGGTGCGCAAAAGAATAGTGTTACATAACAGTGAATAGCGCTTTTTGTTATGCTGCTGTAATGGTCTAATAAATAGAGAAAATAATGTTACAAGTCAAAGGATTATATAAGCAGTTTGGACATACTATTTTGTATGAAAATTATAATAGACAATTTTTAGCGCCAAAGATTTGCATTGAAGCATCTAATGGCCAAGGGAAAACAACTTTATTGATGATGCTGGCGGGGCTTGAAACTTATCAAAGTGGTGAGCTTTTGTTTTCTGGAAGCGCATTAACCGAACCACATAAGCAAGTTGCTATAGCCTCAGACTGTATTGCTTTACCCGACTTCTTAACAGCAAAGCAAATAATTAACTTATCCTCAAATACATTTGGCTGTCGTTGGCCGGCAGCTATAGTTGATGGATTTAGTTTTAATGAATTTCTAAATACACGTTTTGACGCCCTTTCATCAGGCAATCAAAAGAAATGTCAGTTAATTTTAGCGCTTATGCGCGATGCACCGTATTTACTGTTAGATGAACCCAGTGCAGCTCTTGATCAAGCGAGTATTGAGTATTTATTAATTTTGCTTGATGAATATTTAGTAAATCAGCCACATGGTCAAATAATTATTACCTGTCACGAGCCAGCTCCTTTTGTAAGACATGGCTTTGAGTGTATGCCTTTATGATTTCAAATTTAAAACAATCAATTGGCCAATACCGCTCTTTTATGGATTATCGTTTACAGGCATATAAAACTGAACTTATGCAATTATTTTTACAACTGAAACGCTTCGGGTTGTTATTTTTAGTGGTGTTAGGCTCGTCAGTACTAGGTTTAATATTGCTACTATTTTTAGGGCTTGGAAAAATTATTGATAGTAGTGATACACCTCAATATGGTGCGCAGATGGCTTGGCTGTATTTGTTGCTACAAAGTGTAATGTTGAGCGCAATGAAGTCTGCAATAAAAAACTCCGCCCAACGAGCGTTTCAACAGACATTGGTAAGGCGGTATTGGCTTGGTTTGATGGATATAAAGCTTATGCTGCTAAGTAATGGCTGGTTGATTGCAAGCCTTGTTATCGCGATTGACCTGAGTATAAACCAGTGGCTTAGAGTGCCGCATTTTTTTGTGTTTTTACTATTACAATTTACGCTCGGCATTTTATGCTTATACAAACCAATATCGCTTGTTTATGGATTTTTATTATCAGCAATGTGGCTTATGTTACCGTTTGATGTAAGCCCACTAATTTATCAGTGTGGGTTTGTGCTGTTGTTTGCGTTAAGTACCTTAATGGTACCTTTTAATTTTGCAGCTAAGTTAGAGATGAGCTCACTTACAGGCTTTTGGCTAATGTTTTTTATACACAACAGCTGGACTTTGATTTGGCGAGGTGCTTTATTACTGTCCCTATTTATGGCATTTGAGGTATTACTACAAGAGCGCGCTAATTTAGCAGTTATATTCAGTGTTTTGTCATTTGCTTTTGTGGTGTTGTTTAGTAGTTCATTACAATTTGATTGTAGTCAGCTACATCAAAAATATAGTGTGTTTTTTAAAATGCAGAATAAGCAAACGGCATTTTTTATTGGCCAATTTGTTCCTAGTTTAATCGTGCTCTTACTTTCGCTTATTGTTTTTTTTGCTTTATTTAACCAAGCAAGTGGCGTGCTGCTATTAACTGGTATTATTTGGTGCGGACTCCAACAAGCTATCGCGCAAAAAAAACCAGCGCATTATGCGCTGGTTTGGATGGTTATAACAGGCTTGTTATTAGCTTTGTATTAACTGCTTATAATCAGTTAAGCTGCATCTGCCTTTTTGTCTTCGCTTTTACGTGCGGCTTTGCCTGCTAATAAATCAGCTGGGTCAAAGTCATCAACGTTAATTACGTCTAAACGGGCTTTTTCTACAGCAGCTAATTTATCAGCTTCTGCTTGACTTAATATGCCAGCTTCAAGGCCCATTTGCGCTACTTTATCAAGTTGAAAGAATGGCAGTTTAAGCCCTTTCTCTTTACACACTCGCTCAAATAACGGCTCTACAGCCAGTACGTCTTTAAGTGTTTGCTCTTGACGGCCTACTAAATTAAGAGGTTCGTCAGTTAAGTAAACATAGCTTGCTAAACGGTTACGCGTTTCGCTAGGTACTTGTAGTAGTTGTGCTAATTTATGCTCAAGTTTGTCTGTAGGTTTACGAACTGGGCGACCAAACGGGAATAACAATACTTTTAGTACGCCACGTAGTGGGGCAGATGGCATGTTATTGATTAAATCAGCAAGTGCACGTTGGCAGTGGTAAAGATGATCCTGACAACTCCATTGTACAAGTGCAAAATCTTCTTTTTTACGACCTTCATCGTTGTAACGCTTAAGCGTTGCAGACACTAAGTAAAGGTAGCTTAGTAAGTCACCTAAACGTGCTGAAATACGCTCTTTACGTTTAAGAGAGCCACCAAATACCGCCATACTAATGTCAGACATAAGTGCAAGTGATGCACTAAAGCGAGACGCAATTCGGTAAAACTCAGCCGTTTCGTCTTTATAAGGTACGCTTGTGAAACGTGCACCTGTCAATGCAAGCCACTTAGTACGTACAAGGTTCGACATAGTAAAGCCAATGTGGCCCATTAGCGCTTTATCAAATACGTTAAGCGCTTCTTCGCGGTCTTCAATTTCACATGCGCCAAGCTCTGTTAGTACAAATGGATGACAGCGAATTGCACCTTGACCATAAATAATCATATTACGGGTCAAGATGTTTGCACCTTCAACGGTAATGGCAATTGGTGCGCCTTGATAGCCACGACCTAAATAGTTATTTGGCCCAAGCATGATGCCCTTGCCGCCAAGTACATCCATTGCATGAATGGTTGAGTCGCGCATTTGCTCAGTAAGGTGGTATTTAATAATAGCTGAAACAACCGATGGCTTTTCACCTAAATCAACTGCACCGGTAGACATGCTAACAGCTGCATCTGAGCTGTAAGCGTAACCTGCAAGTTTAGCCAAAGATTCTTCAACACCTTCCATTTTACCAATAGGTAAGCGGAACTGACGACGAATACGGCTATAAGCGCCTGTAGCTAAAGCGATAGTTTTAATGCCACCGGTTGAATTTGACGGCAATGTGATTGCACGGCCAACCGATAAACACTCAACCAGCATACGCCAGCCTTGGCCTGCCATTTCTGGGCCGCCAATAATGTAATCAAGTGGTACAAATATGTCTTTACCGCGAGTTGGGCCATTTTGAAATGGTACGTTAAGCGGAAAGTGACGACGTCCAATTTCTACTCCAGGAGTATCTGTTGGAATAAGTGCACAGGTAATACCCGGCTCTTTAACATCGCTTAATAAACCGTCTGGATCTTGTAGTTTAAATGCAAGACCAAGCACTGTAGCTACTGGTGCAAGTGTAATGTAACGTTTATTCCACGTAAGGCTTACACCTACAACTTCTTCGCCGTTCCATTGTCCTTTACACACAACACCGTAATCAGGAATTGAGCTTGCATCAGAGCCAGCCTCTGGCGAGGTTAGTGCAAAACAAGGGATTTCTTTACCGCTCGCTAAGCGCGGTAAGTAATGATCTTTTTGCTCTTTTGTACCATAGTGCTGTAATAATTCACCCGGGCCTAAAGAGTTTGGTACACCAACAATTGACGAAAGCAGTGTTGATTTACTCGTTAACTTTTGAAGTACACAAGATTGTGCAAACGCAGAGAACTCTAAACCGCCGTATTCCTTTTTGATGATCATGGCAAAAAATTGATTATCTTTTAGGTATTGCCATACATCTTGAGGAAGGTCAGTAAGCTCGTGTGTTGCTTCCCAATCATCTAGCATGCTACATACTACTTCTACAGGGCCATCAATAAAGGCTTGTTCTTCAATAGTAAGTTTAGGGATTGGGTATTGGTGTAGCTTTTTCCAATCTGGGTTACCACAAAATAAATCAGCTTCCCACCACGTAGTACCGGCATCGATTGCTGACTTTTCTGTGTCAGACATGCTTGGCGTTACTTTTTTAAAGGTAGAAAAAATAGGCTTGATTATATATTGCTGACGAATGCCAGTAACAGAAAGAGGAACCGCGATGATCAAAAAGATCAACCAGCTAATTAAACCAAAAGCACCCGCAAAGGTACCAATTAATAAAGTTGCGGCAGAAACACCAAGTGCTGTGTTCCAACTCGCTCTGTGGTAAATCGCGATGCTGAGCAATACGATTAAACCGAGTGTAAATATGAGTGTCATTGCTTATTCCTTAATAGAGGTCAGACCACCTCAGTTAGAGTAGCGCTAGTGAGCCTAAGTTTCAAGTACATTACAGTGTTAAATTATAGTCGAAATAGCCATAATTAATTCACAGCTTCCCTTAAAGAGGAACGAGCATGCATTGCCACTGCATTTAATTCAACGATTAGTTATATTAAAGCGCTAAAAATCAGTAAATCAGCTAGCCAAAAAAGGTTTTTTAAGTAAATATGTCTGCTGTAGCGCAATGTAAAGCACAGCGTTATTTATACGTATTTTTTAAGGGTTAGTTTATTAATGTGTGAATTACTTGGCATGTCAGCCAACGTACCTACCGATATTTGTTTTAGTTTTTCAGGGCTTTTAGAGCGCGGTGGCAATACCGGCCCGCATAAAGATGGTTGGGGTATTACCTTTTACGAAGGTAAAGGTTGTAGAACGTTTAAAGATCCTGAGCCAAGTTATCAATCAGAAATTGCAAAGCTCGTTAAAGCGTACCCAATTAAAAGCGTGTCGGTTATTAGCCATATTCGCCAAGGTAATCGTGGGCGAGTGTGCCTTGAGAACACCCATCCGTTTACACGCGAACTTTGGGGCCGCGAAATTACCTATGCACACAATGGGCAGCTTTCTAATTATCACGACTTAAAACCTGAGTATTATCGCCCAGTGGGCAACACCGACAGCGAGCTGGCATTTTGTTGGTTGCTTGATAAAATTCGTGAAAAATACCCAAAACGCCCCTCAAATATGGCCTCTGTTTTTAGATACGCCGCTAAGCTTTCGCACACGCTGCGTGAAAAGGGTGTATTTAATATGCTGCTTACTGATGGGGTGTTTGTATTAGCGTATTGTACTAATAACTTACATTACATAACGCGCCGAGCGCCATTTGGTAAAGCAACCTTGATAGATGCTGATATGGTAGTTGATTTTAACGAAGAAACCACACCAAACGATGTAGTAACCGTAATAGCTACACGCCCACTCACTAATGATGAGCGCTGGCAAAAAATGCAGCCGGGTGAGTTTGCTTTATTTAAAATGGGCGAGTTAATTTAGCGCTAAATTAAAAACATAAAAAAACGCGATGTAAAATCGCGTTTTTTTATTCAATATACACTTTTACCAGTGTGCATAATTAATTATTGCAAATAGGTGTTATAGCGCCTCTACGCTAGCATCGCTTTTGTCTGCTACAGCTGCAGGAGCTGCGACAGGTTGAGTAACGGTAAACGAGTTCATTTGCACTTCAAACTGCTCCATCCCTTTTTCACCTTTCCACATACGTACTAGCATGTAATCCATTTCAGGAGCAAACCATGCAAGAGCTTGGCGTTTGTCATTATCGTATAAGCGTTTAACTTTAATGGCTTCTACATTGCCAATAGGCAACGAAATCATTTCAGTGCCTGTTACTTCAAAGTTATAGTCGCGGCGGTTACCTTTTTTATCAATAAGCGGAAACGAGAAATTAGTTTCGCCTTTTTTTAGGCCTTCACGTACTTGTACTTGGTACGAAATAGCGTCCTGAAATTCGTCAGTCCACTCGCATTTTAGCGGGTATTCGCTAGTGCTACTTGTAACCACTTTATTTTGCGTATCAAAGTCTATTTTGTAATCTTTATCTGGGCCTGTGCCTGTACGCACCATGTTGTAATGATGTGGGGTAACTTTGCCATCTTTGTATGTAAACTTTGAGGTTTCTTCGCGCGAGTCAGAAAAAATCATCCACTCTATATTGCTGTGATAAGTAAGCTCGTAGTTATTATCGCTTAATTTTTTAAGCTCACGTACGGCTTCACCATGATTTTTACCTTTGCGTAAAATATCATAGCTTGCTTGATACTGTGTTAGTTCGCCTGCAATAAGGCTAGTAGGAAGTAAAGCGCCCGCACATAATAGCAAGGCACTTATTTTTTTATTGTGGGTAGTGCGCGCCGTGTGCAGGAAGTTGTTTTTCGTCAAGAACTGCATAATCTGCTTCCATAGTAAGTCTTTGTTCACTGAACCATTTGACCACCAAAGGATAAATTATATGCTCTTGCTCGTGCACGCGCTTTGCTAATGTCTCTGCTGTATCATCCTTGAGTACAGGTATTTGCGCCTGAAGAATAACCGGACCGCCGTCTAATTCTTCAGTAACAAAGTGAACACTTACGCCATGAACATCGTCTTTTGCATCAATTGCTCTTTGGTGGGTATTCAGCCCCTGATACTTAGGCAACAAAGATGGATGAATGTTCAACATTTTTCCAACATATTTTTGCACTAAGCTAGGAGTAAGAATACGCATAAACCCAGCTAATACAACTAGATTCGGCATAAAAGAGTCGATAACGTTCATTAATTGCGCATCATAGGCTTCGCGCGAGTCAAAATCTTTATGACTCAGCACTTTTGTAGCAATACCTGCTTGTTTAGCACGCTCTAGGCCATAAGCGTCTGCTTTATTGCTAATAACAGCCGCTATATGTCCATTTATCTCGCCACGTTCGCAGGCATCAATGATGGCTTGTAAATTAGAGCCACTACCTGAGATCAAAACTACCAGACGAGTGGGTGCCATTACTTAGCACCACCTACAATTTCTACTTGCTCTTCGCCTGGCGCTGCATCGTGAATTTCACCAAGGTGCCATGCATTTTCGCCTAAGTCTTTTAAAATAGTTAAGCTTTGTTCAAGTTTGTCTGCAGGGACTACTAATACCATGCCAACACCACAGTTAAATGTACGGTACATTTCGTGTGTAGCAATGTTACCGTTTTCTTGTAGCCAGTTAAAAATACTTGGCCACTGCCAGCTATCGCCTTTAACCACTGCCTTTGCAGAACCTGGTAACACGCGAGGAATATTTTCCCAAAAGCCACCGCCAGTAATGTGCGAAAGGGCATGCACGTCAACTTGCTTAAATAACTCAAGTAAAGGTTTAACGTAAATACGTGTAGGCTCTAATAAATGCTCGCCTAATGTTTTACCGTCAATTACTTGGTTTGTATCAGCGTTTGATACTTCAAGTACTTTACGAATTAAAGAAAAACCGTTTGAGTGAGGACCGCTAGATGCAAGCGCAATAAGCTGATCGCCTGCTGCTACTTTAGTGCCATCAATAATTTTAGATTTTTCTACTACACCGGTACAAAAGCCTGCCATGTCGTAGTCTTCACCATCATACATACCTGGCATTTCTGCTGTTTCGCCACCAATTAGGGCACAACCAGAAATCTCACAACCTTTACCAATACCGGTTACTACATCGGCTGCTGTGTCTATATCTAGTTTACCAGTTGCATAGTAATCTAGAAAAAACAGGGGTTCAGCGCCTTGTACTATTAAATCGTTTACACACATTGCAACTAAATCAATACCAACAGTGTCGTGCTTTTTTAAGTCGATAGCTAAACGAAGTTTAGTACCAACACCATCAGTACCAGCAACTAATACAGGTTGCTTGTAACCTTCAGGAATTTCGCAAAGTGCGCCAAAACCACCAATTCCGCCCATAACTTCAGGACGACGAGTTTTTTTCACTACGCCTTTAATACGCTCAACAAGTGCATTACCAGCGTCGATATCTACGCCCGCGTCTTTATAGCTTAGAGACTGTTTTTGTTCGCTCACAGGTTTTCCTCAAAATAGTTGTTTTGGGTTGCTTAGAAACGCGCGTATTTTACAACAATTGCAACTGCGCGGCTAGCGCAAATGTAATTTTGAAATAATAAACAAGGACACTTGTCCGCTGTTTGTTGTTTAAATAAACAAAAAAACGCCCGCAGGCGTTTTTTTAGTATTAAAAGCGTTAAATTAACCGTTACGCTTTTGCGGTTAATATAGCTCTAAGTGGAGCTGGGTAGCCTTCAATGGTTTTACTTGTATCGTTTGGGTCTAAAAAGTCTATTAACGACTCGTTTTCCATCCAATCGGTTTTGCGTTGTTCTTCAAGCGTGGTAATAGCGCAATCTTTTATTTGCACATCTTTAAAGCCAACGCGCTCCATCCACAGTTTTAATGCAGCAGTACTTGGGATAAACCACACATTGCGCATTTTTGCGTAGCGGTCGGTAGGCACGAGTACTGTATTTTCATCGCCTTCAATAACTAAGGTTTCTAGCACTAACTCGCCACCTGGGCGAAGCTGCGCTTTTAACTGCGCTAAAAAATCAATTGGCGAGCGACGATGATAAAGTACCCCCATCGAAAAAACCGTATCAAAGGCTTTAAGTTCCGGTAGGGCTTCTACACCTAGTGGTAATAAATGTACGTTTTCGTCTGGGTTGTAGTGTTTAATAGCCTGAAATTGACATAAAAATAAATCAGACGGGTCAATACCCACTACAAACTCGGCGCCTTCACCGCGCATACGCCATAAATGATAGCCAGAGCCACAGCCAATATCTAACACTGTACGGCCTTTTAATGGCTCAATATGAGGTAGGAGGCGATCCCATTTCCAATCACTGCGCCATTCGGTGTTTATTTCAATACCGTGCACACTAAATGGGCCTTTTCGCCAAGGCATCATTCGCTTTAGTAAATGCGTTGCTTGTTTTTGCTCGCCTTCGCTCATTTCTCCAGGCGCGCCAATTTCTACCTTAGTAGCGACGTCAACATGTGTAGTTTTTACTTCAGGCAAATTTTTAAGTACTTTTTGCCATTTAGGTAAATCACCATGGCTTGCCTCTAACTGCCAATGTTTTAATTGAGCGGGTAGGGTTTCTAGCCAGTGGCTAAGTGGGCTTTGTGCAATTGCAGCGTAAAATTGGTTAAACCATTGAGACATAAATTACTCTTTTTATTTAATTGCTACCATTGAGCAAAAATTAAAACATTGATACCACACCTGTGTCTGGCTAAAGCCAATATCACTTAAACGATTAAAATGAGTGCTGAGTGTATCGGGGCGCATTACGTTTTCAATAGCAGTGCGTTTTTGGCTTATTTCAAGCTCTGAGTAGCCATTGTGACGTTTAAAGTCGTGGTGCAAATCAATTAATAAGTTATCGCATTGCTCGTTTTCGGCTTTAATTTTTTCGCTAAGTAGCAGCACGCCACCGGGCTTTAAGTTAGCGTATATTTTTTCAAGCACGGCTTGGCGCTGAGCATGAGGTATAAATTGCAGCGTAAAGTTCATTGCCACAACCGATGCGTTTTGAATTTCAAGCTCGTTAATATCGCCAAGGGTAACAGTAACCGGCACGTCCGATTTAAACCCTTGTAAATGCATTTTACAACGCTCAACCATGGCCTGTGAGTTATCTACTGCAATAATGTGGCAGTTATCAGTGCGAATATTACGGCGCATACTTAGTGTTACTGCACCTAGCGAGCAACCTAAGTCGTACAGGTTTGAATTACTTTGTGCGTATTCGCCTGCTAATTTACCCATCGTGCTTACAATGGTGGCATAACCAGGCACAGAGCGCTGGATCATATCAGGAAATACTTCAACCACATTTTGGTCAAAGCTAAAATCTTTTACTTGTTGCTCAGAGGCGTAAATACTGTCTTTTATGGTCACGAAGGCAGTCTCTTTAAAAATAATGGCACTATTTTAACATTTTATGCTGGATAGTCAGTGATAAATTCAGTAGCTTGGCTAGAATTATGAATAATAAGTATAAAAGAGAACGTTAAATGAGCAAAAGTAAGATCATCAGCACCGACGATATTTTAGCAACCCTATGTCATTCGGTAACAGGTGTACTCACATCAGCCAGCGGTAACAGCATTAGTTACTCTGCAATGGTACAAAAAATAACCCGCACTTGCATGCGCCCAGACATAGGCTGCTTTGTATTATTTGATGGCGGCTTTACAGGGTTAGTCGTTACAAACTTTACCTCACAAGCAGCGATGGAGATATACGGCGACTACATGCGTAACATGGGTATGCCGGAGGAAGAAATTGCCCACAGCCATTTATCAGACGACGTATCTAATGTATTAGGTGAGCTGATGAACCAAATTGTTGGCGACTTTACTTCTAAAGTACGCGAGCAGTTGCATACTTCTATTACTCAAAACCAGCCAAAAATGATGGCGATTAATAAACAAGTGCAAATATCGGTAGATACCACTATGGATCGACCACAAGCACGCCGCGTAACATTTACAACCAGCAAACAAAATATCTTTTACCTTGAGCTGGCAATGGATAAAACAGAGTTTATTAAACTTCACGACTTTGACATTGTAGATGCAATAGACCCAGACGATATTATTGAAAACGAAGCTAAGCAAAAAGCCGAAAAAGCAAAAGCAAAGTCAAAAGAAGCAGAACAAGATGATGCCGATGACGACTTTATGGCAGGCTTAGGGCTTTAATGTTATGTAGGTTGGGTAGAGCGAAGCGAAACCCAACACGCTTTTGAGCTGCCAGTTTAAAGCTTTCAGCGCTCAGTAGAAAAGTTACCAAAGAGAACGCGATGTTAAATCACGTTCTTTATTACTGAGCACTTTGATTACGAGTTAGGTTGTATTTATATTTTCGCTGACCGCTGACCGCTGACCGCTGACCGCTGACCGCTGACCGCTGACCGCTGACCGCTGACCGCTGACCGCTGATCAATACGGATTCTCACCCATCGCGACTACCACACAAAAAATTCGTAAATCTAACTCTAACTGATGATACAGCGGCTCCATGTGACAACACAGTTTATAAAAGCCTTTGTTGTGGTCTTTTTCTTTAAAATGCGCGAGTTCGTGTACGACTAGTGCTTTTAATAGTGGCTCGGGGGCGCGCAATAAATCGCTGTGAATTGCTAAATCGTGCTTACGGGTTTTACCTTGCATACGGTAGGTGTGAGTACCCAATGCATTGGTGACCATATCACCTTGTTTTTTAAATGCAGCACGACCAAACGGCGGGGCGTTTTTTAAATATTGTTTTTTTAAATCAGTGGCGTAGCTGTAAAGCAGTTTATCGGTGGTTATGGTGTGCGCTTGCGGGTACTTTTTTAGTAAGTAGTTACTTACTTTTTTGTTTTTAATTAGGCTTAATACCTGCTCAACAATATTGGCTGGGTAGCCGGTAAAATAGCGTGCGTATTCACTCATTTTTATTCTCTATTTAAAAAAGCGTAGGCTGGTGGGCTTCTTTTTCACCGCTGAATGGATTTAATACTGGGTGACTGTACGCTAGGTCTTCACAAAATTGGCGTGCAAGTAGTGGCGATTCACGGTTATCGGCAGTATGAAAAAACACATATGGTGTTTTACCCTCATCAAGCCATTGTTTTACTTTACTAAGCCACGGTTTATAAAAGGATTTATAGTCGTTTTGTAAATCGGCTATGACAAAACGCGCCATCGGCTGTGAGCCAGTAGCTATCGCATGTACAGGTAAGTGCGGCTTTTTTTGTTGTGCATCTATTAGTGCCTCAGTGGTTGGCTTAACTGCAAAAAGCGCCCGTGTATCCATAGAAATACGATTTATGTTATTTGCTATTAATAGTTGGTTAAGTGCTACCTCGGCTTCGCCTTTTTTAAAAAACTCAGTATGGCGTACTTCCACCCCGTAATTTAGCTCCTTGGGGAGTAAGCTAATAAACTGGGCGAGCTTAGGTAAATCGTTTGGGCCAAATGCTTTGGGTAATTGCAGCATTATTTGCCCTGTTTTTTCAAGTATTGGAGCAAATAACGTAAGCCAATCGGTAAGCTCTGTTTGTACATTACTAAGCTGTAGCTCGTGGCTAAAGCGACGATGAAATTTAAACGTAAATTTAAAATCGTCGGGTACGCTATTTGCCCAGCGCAATACGGTGCTTGGCGATGGGTCGGCGTAAAAGCTGGTATTGCCTTCAACTGAATTAAAATGCTGGGCGTATTGGCTAAGCATATCGGCGTTTTTACAGTGGCTTGAAAATAAATTGCCTTTCCACGCGTTGCTCGACCACTGAGGGCATCCAATATATAACATATAAATAGCTGATAAATTACTTCGTGACGCAAGTGTACCAAATACATTTGGTAGTTGCTGCAAATTAACATTACAAAGCTAAACACACGCCCTAGCATCTTAATGTTAGTTGAGTATAATGCAGGGCTTAATTTGATTATTTTTAGATTGCTAGCGGCTTTATTTGTATTGTGGTGACCTGTTTTTTAAATCACACGCCTTAAAACAAATAACTTTAACCGTTTAAGCCTTTTATCTGACAGGAAAACTATGCGCTCTATATATTGCGGACAGCTAAATAAAACTCACGTAGATCAAGAAGTTGAACTATGTGGCTGGATCAACAAACGACGTGACCTTGGTGGACTTATCTTTGTCGATTTACGCGATAGAGAAGGTTTAGTACAAGTTGTATTCGATTCTGACATTGAAGAGTTAATGAGCTCTGCTAATACACTTCGTCAAGAATTTTGTGTTCAGTTAAAAGGTATTGTTCGCGCACGTCCAGACAGCCAAGTAAATAAAGACATGGCGACTGGCGAAATCGAAATTTTAGGTAAAGAGCTTAATATTATTAACCGCTCTGAACCGCTGCCACTTGATTTTAACCAAGTAAACTCAGAAGAGCGCCGTTTAAAGTATCGTTACTTAGATTTACGTCGCCTTGAAATGAGCGACCGTATTAAATTACGTGCTAAAGCAAGCAGCTTTGTTCGTCGCTTTTTAGATGAAAACGGCTTTTTAGATATCGAAACACCTGTACTCACTAAAGCAACGCCAGAAGGCGCACGCGATTATTTAGTACCGAGCCGAGTTCATAAAGGTAGCTTTTACGCTTTACCACAGTCACCACAGTTATTTAAGCAATTGTTGATGATGTCGGGTTTTGACCGTTACTACCAAATTGTAAAATGTTTCCGTGATGAAGATTTACGTGCCGATCGCCAACCTGAATTTACTCAAATAGATTTAGAAACCTCGTTCATGAGCTCTGTTCAAGTACGTGGCATGACTGAAAAAATGATTCGTGAAATGTGGCAGTCATTACTAAACGTTGATTTAGGCGACTTCCCAATTATGCCTTACAGCGAGGCAATGAGCCTTTACGGTTCTGATAAGCCAGATTTACGTAACCCAATGAAATTAGTTGATGTTGCTGATTTAGTAAAAGATGTAGAGTTCAATGTTTTCTCGGGTCCGGCTAACGACGAAAAAGGCCGTGTTGCTGTATTAACAGTACCAGGTGGCGCTAAGCTTTCGCGTAAACAACTTGACGATTACACTAAGTTTATTGGTATTTACGGCGCTAAAGGCATGGCGTGGATGAAAGTAAACGACCGTGATGCAGGCGCTGAAGGCGTTCAATCTCCAGTGGCTAAGTTTTTAAACGAAGAGGTAATTACCCAGTTACTTGATCGTACTAACGCACAAACTGGCGATATTATTTTATTTGGTGCCGATAAACGTAACGTTGTAAACGAAGCAATGGGCGCGCTTCGCTTGAAGATTGGTGTTGATTTAGAAATCACTAACCTTGATAGCTGGGCTCCGCTTTGGGTTGTTGATTTCCCAATGTTTGAAGAAGATGACGAAGGCACGTTACATGCTGTGCATCATCCTTTCACCGCACCAAAAGATATTAGTGCAAGTGAGCTTGAAGCAAACCCAGCAGCGGCTATTTCAGATGCCTACGACATGGTATTAAACGGCTACGAAGTAGGTGGTGGTTCGGTACGTATTCACAATGCAGATATGCAAGAAGCCGCATTTAGAATTTTAGGTATTGATGCACAAGAGCAACAAGATAAGTTTGGCTTTTTACTTGATGCACTTAAATATGGTACACCGCCGCACGCAGGTTTAGCATTTGGCCTTGACCGTCTAGTAATGCTTTTATGTGGTACAGATAACATTCGTGACGTTATTGCTTTCCCTAAAACAACTCAAGCGTCATGTTTATTAACTAACGCGCCTAGCAAAGCTAATAGCGATTCGCTTACTGAGCTTGCTATTAACGTAGTAGAAAAAGCAATTCCTAGCGAAGAGTAATTTGCTTAGCTTATTTGCTTTTAGCTAAATTTAAAAACCCTTAAGTTATTGCTTAAGGGTTTTTTTATAGTTAAATTATAGTTAGTTTACTATTTGTACTAATCCACCATGGCATTTAACTAAGCGAATTGGTATTTAGCACTTTGAAAAGGAATTCTTATGTCGTTCAATCTAACTTTATTTGGTGAATTTTTAGCTTTTTTTATTGTGTTGTGCGTGCCTATTTTTGCTGTAGCAAGTTACAAAATAGGTAAACGAAAAAGTACCATGCCCGCAGTTTTAGCCTTTGTTGGTGGGTGCTTAGCGCTATTTCCGTTATTTGCTTTAATTTTTATAGCGTTGTTAGCACTAAAAAAAGACTTACCTAAAAATAACCCCTATGCCCATTAAATACACCTAATTACGGACAAGTACAAACAGTGTTAATTTATAACAATAAGCATTACTACGATCAGCAATTTAGTACCTTGCAGTTAGCAGAGCAAGCAATTGAAAATACTGAATTTGAAGAGTGTACGTTTATAGAATGTGACTTATCGCAGGCGCACTTTAAAACGTGCCGATTTATACAGTGCAACTTTAAAAATTGTAATCTGTCGTCAGTCAAGTGGGGCTACAGCTCGCTTGAAAATGTAAGCTTTAGCCATTGTAAGTTAAACAGCGTGCAATGGGGCGATGCAGATTGGGGAGCGCTAAGCATAAATGCGCCAGTGAGCTTTAATAGTTGTGAGCTCAGTAATAGCTCTTTTTTTGAGTTAACTTTAAAATCTCTGAAATTAATTCACTGCTTTGCAAAAAACGTTGATTTTAGACATGCCGATTTAAAGCAAAGTAAATTTACCGGGACAGATTTTCGCGATAGTGAGTTTTTTCAAACCAATTTAACTAAGTGTGACTTTGTTGGTGCAACTGAGTTTAATATTGATTTAAACAATAATATATTAGCGGGCGCTAAGTTTGAGCGCTTTGAAGCACTTAATTTGCTTACAAGCCTTGATATAGAACTGTGTGACTAATTTACGTTATTTAGAAGCTGCAAAGTGCGAGCTTCTAAATAATGAATAACCTAATATAGAGGTTAAACAGTCGCTTTAGCTAGGTATTAACAGCTAGGGCCATTTTTGTTACGTGCACTTGCAAGTGCACGAGCAATTTCAAGCAGTGCAGGGGTAATATCATCAGCGCCGTCTTTTACAAGCTTAGTTACATCACCCGATGAATATAAGCTATCGCGCGGCGACTTAATACCTAACTCACGAACAAAGTCTTTTGTTTTGCCTGTGCTGCCTGTTTCAATAAATTTAAAAATAATACGCTCGTTATTACTTTTAGGCTCGGCCTGTAACACGGCGATTTCTTCTTTGTAGGTTTCTATTCGACTTTGCAAAATGTCGATACGTTGTTCAATGGTGTTGTATGATTTCATGGGGGTACTTTTCTAAATTAACTAAGAATAATACGCGTATTATCGCATACATTAGCAATGGCGCGCGCTAACCTTTATAGTAAAAGTTATTTTTATTTAAAAACAATAGTTTATATAAGTTTAAACATGCATAAAATAATAAAAAAGTTAATAACATTAAGCGCACTTAGCCTAAGCGCGAGTTTAATTTCACCTTTTAGCTTTGCACAAGACGATGAAATAGTAGATCAAAGTCGCAATCGAACCATACCTATCAATATCACACTTCCAAATAACAGTAATACATGCAGCGCGCAGATAAAGTGCCCTGTAGCTTTTATTAATGCGGGCTACGGCATTAGCCACAATGGGTACGAGTTTGCGAGTAAGCTGTTTAACGCACACGGTTATTTAAGCATTGCAGTAGCGCATGAACTTAAAACCGACCCTGCGCTTAATCGTATGCAGCCATATTTAACTACCCGCATGGAAAACTGGCACCGCGGTGTAGTAACACTTAAGTTTTTAGTTAATCAGCTAAGTGCGCAATACCCTGAGTATGATTTTACTAAACTTACTTTGTTTGGGCACTCTAATGGCGGTGATATATCAGCTTTATACGCTTCAATTTATCCAGGAGAAGTAAACCAAGTAATTACACTGGATCACCGTCGCATTTTGATCCCGCGTAATAAAAATATACGCGTACTGACACTGCGCGGTAGTGATTACCCAGCTGACGCTAACGTGCTATTAAACGATACAGAGCTTAAAGAGTTTCCGGTTAGCCAAGTAACGATAGAAAAATCCCGACATAACGATATGTACGATGGCGGGCCAGCGTGGCTGGTGGAGAGAATGAGTAAAGAAGTAGGGGCGTTTTTAAATTAATAAAACTTGTAGAGCTTTACTTTATTAGATAGCGCAGCCATGGCTGCGCTATTGTGTTTTAGTTACTCAACTAACTCACTGACAACAAGGGGGCTGTTATGCAGGGTTTTATGTACTGGGCATTTGTCGGCTATTTCTAGCAGACGTTGGCGCTGTGCTTCGGTTAAATCGCCACGTAGGGTAATTTTACGGGTGATGGCTTCAAGGTTTTGCGTGGATTCACCGTTGTTGCAATCTTGGTAGTAGTCACGCGTGTGTTCAAGCTCTACTTTTACATGATCAAGCGGCAGTTTTTTTAATGTTGCGTACATACGCAGTGTCATCGAGGTACATGCGCCTAAACCTGCGAGTATATGATCATATGGATCAGGGCCTAAATTATTGCCGCCTACCTTTAATGGTTCGTCGGCTATCCACGTATGGTCTTTTGTACTTACGTGCTGGGTAAAAATATGATCTTTTTCTTCTACTAAGACTTTTCCACCTTCTAATTTTGCACTGTAGCCGGTTTTATCATATTTAACATATCGGTTTGCCCAATTAGCAATAATAGTCGCTGCGTAATCGGCGTCATTTTTATTGCTTAATAAGTGATCGGCGTTATCTAGGCTTATAAAACTTTTAGGATGTTTAGCTGATGCGTAAATTTTTTCGGCTTCAGAAATATTCACTGTTGCATCAACAGGGGAGTGCATAACCAATAGCGCGCGTTTTAATTTGCCTATATGGCTACGATCGTATTTTGCTATGTCGTCTACAAATTGCTTTTTAATGGTAAACTCACGACCAGCTAAGCTTACTTTAGCTTCACCCGCGGCGTTAATTTCATCTAAATGCGCTTCAAAATTATGCGCTACATGCTGCGCATCTGATGGTGCTCCAATAGTTGTAATCGCTGATATTTCAGGAATGTGTTCAGCGGCAGCAAGTACGGCTGCGCCGCCTAAGCTGTGGCCAATTAATAACTGTGGGGCTTCGAAGTTTTTACGTAAGTGATCGGCTGCGGCAACTAAGTCTTGAATGTTTGAAGAAAAATTACTGTTGGCAAAGTCGCCATCGCTATTACCAAGGCCGGTAAAATCAAAACGCAGTACGGCTATGCCTTGTTGCGTTAATGCTCGGCTGATACGCGTTGCGGCAGCAATATCTTTACCGCAAGTAAAGCAGTGGGCAAAGAGTGCATAAAATTTTATGTCGCCTGATGGGCGTTCGAGTTGGCCGGCAAGTTCTAAATCACCGCTTTTAAAAGATACTTTTTGTCGCATGGATGAGCCTTAGTGTCACAATTAAATACGTTACAATGATAGACCAGATATAAGCACTAATGTGTGCAAAATCAATGTTTATTATACTTTGATCTCGATCAAGGGAACTGTTTGTTAAATAGCCTTGAGGACATTTGTCCTTATGTTTTTGGGGTGATTTGTCTATCCTCGCACGGCGCTATAATGAAGGATTTGCTACTTTATCTTGGCATGTTAGCTATATTTTAAAGCAGTTCACTTCTAACAACCTATTCACTGGAACGTACAATGCAATTACCTACTGTTGATTATAAAGCTCCCGATGCGGCTGCTCACTTTGTTGAATCGTTAAGAAATACTGGTTTTGGTGTATTAAAAAATCACCCAATTCCACAATCTTTAGTTGAGTCTATCTATAAAAATTGGCAAGACTTCTTTAATTCAGAGCAAAAGCACGACTTTTTATTCTCTAAAGAAACGCAAGACGGTTATTTTCCGCCTTCAGTATCTGAAGTAGCTAAAGGCTTTACAGTAAAAGACATTAAAGAGTACTTTCATGTTTACCCTAAAGGCCGTGTACCGGCGCAGCTTGAAGCTGACGTACGTGAGTACTACCGCTTAGCTAACGAATTTGCAGCAACGCTTTTAAGCTGGGTTCAAGCAGAGGCACCAGCGGATGTACGTGCTAAGTTCTCTATTGATTTAAAAGACATGATTGCTGATTCTGAGCAAACATTGTTACGTATTTTACATTACCCGCCAATGACAGGTGACGAAGAGCCAGGTGCTATTCGCGCTGCTGCCCACGGTGACATTAACTTGTTAACTGTATTGCCAGCGTCAAACGAGCCAGGCCTACAAGTTCAAAAAACAGATGGCGGTTGGTTAGACGTACCATGTGATTTTGGCAGCCTTATTATTAATATTGGTGACATGCTACAAGAAGCGTCGGGTGGTTATTTCCCATCGACTATTCACCGTGTAATTAACCCTACAGGTAAGGCGTCTACTAAATCACGCATTTCGTTGCCGCTGTTTTTACACCCGCGTCCTGATGTTGTGCTTTCTGAGCGTTACACTGCTGATAGTTACCTACAAGAGCGCTTACGCGAGCTAGGTGTTAAGTAATATTATATTTATTGAGTTAAATATAAACAAAAGCGGCTATTAGCCGCTTTTGTTGTTTTTAAGCAAGGTTATACCAATTCGTAATAATACTTAATCATTTTGCGGGGCTAAATGTGTCGCTACCTGCGCTTAAAAATGCTCATTTACGACTGCATGGATGCAGAAGGTAGAGCAATGCAGGAGCAATTGCCGAGAGCAACTAAATAGAAAATTTTTTGCCAAGCTTTCAACACGTTTTTCCAGCCTCAAAATTGATCACTTAATTAAGCAGATTGGTATTAATTTTTTGGGTATGTTTGTTTCATTATTAAAACCGACTCAGCAATTATTTGCTCAAGTATAGCTAAATCGATATTTTCTAATTTCGTCACGTATAAACAGCTTTTACCTAAGCTGTGTTTACCAAGCTTATTTAATAATGCCGCTATTTTGGGGTGATCAAACCCGGGCATAATATAAATAGAAAGCTTAGTTTTACGTGGTGAAAAGCCGGTGATTGGCCATTCGCCTGTACGGCCTGAGTCGTATTTATAGCTGTAGTGATCAAAGCCTATAATATCTTTACCCCATATAACGGGTTTTGACTGCGTTACTTTTTCAAACAGGGTTAGTAAAGTTTGTGTGTCTTCAATACGTTTTGAATCTATACTTTCTAGGCATTGCTTAAGTGTTATTTGATTAGCTTGAGTTTTTAATGTCATAGCGTTGATTTGTATTGTTATTAGCTACTTTTAAGGTTAGCACTTAATTTGCAAAGTGAATATTTCCATGCATTTCTAAGTTAGTTGCGTATAATGCGCCCTTGGCCGGTTTGGCCTCTATTTTATTGAGAGATTTTATGAGTTTTGATGGTTTAGGTTTATCACAGTCTTTAGTTAATGCGGTTTTAGAAAAGGGCTATGAAACGCCAACGCCTATTCAGGCTCAAGCAATTCCTGCAATTATAGAGCGTCGCGATGTAATGGCGGCTGCGCAAACAGGCACTGGTAAAACCGCAGGTTTTACGTTACCGCTAATTGAGCGTTTATCGTCGGGCCCTAAAGCTAAAAGCAATCACGTACGTGCACTTATATTAGCGCCAACTCGTGAGCTTGCATTGCAAGTTAGCGAAAACGTAGAAGAGTACGCTAAGCACTCTGACGTAAGTTCGTTTGTAGTGTATGGCGGTGTTAAAATTAACCCGCAAATGCAGCGCCTTCGTAAAGGGGTTGATATTTTAGTAGCCACGCCGGGTCGATTAATTGATTTACATAATCAAAATGCAGTTAAGTTTGATAGTGTTGAAGTACTCGTGCTTGATGAAGCTGACCGTATGCTTGATATGGGCTTTATTCACGATATTAAACGCCTTATTGCTAAAATGCCTGCTAAGCGCCAAAATCTTATGTTCTCAGCAACATTTTCAGACGATATTCGTGCATTAGCAAAAGGCCTAATAAACGATCCTGTTGAAATTTCAGTTGCAGCAAAAAACACCACGGCTAAAAGTGTAACGCAAAGTGTTTATGCAGTAGACAAACCACGTAAAACAGCATTATTAAGTCACTTAATTCGTAGCAACGATTGGCAGCAAGTTTTAGTATTTAGCCGCACTAAACACGGCGCTAACCGCTTGGTTAAACAACTTGAGCGCGACGATATAGTAGGCGCAGCTATTCATGGTAATAAATCACAAGGCGCACGTGTAAAAGCACTTGATGGTTTTAAAAGCGGAGAAGTACGTGTACTTGTAGCGACTGATATTGTGGCACGCGGCCTTGATATTGTAGAGCTTCCGCATGTAGTAAACTATGACTTACCAAATGTATATGAAGATTACGTACACCGTATTGGTCGTACAGGTCGTGCTGGTGCGTCTGGTCATGCGATTTCGTTTGTAACAACTGAAGATGCAGTAGATTTATACGGCATTGAGCGCTTTATTGGAGAGCTTATTCCTCGTGCTGAAGAAGAAGGTTTTGAACCAGTAAACCCAGTAGCTGAGCGTGCATTAGATGCTCGCCCACTACCAGCTAAAAAGCCTAAGAAAAAACAGCCTTTTAATAAACCTAAATCTGATAGCAGCAAGGCTAACAGTAAAAAGCCAAACAATGGCGGTAATGGTACAGGCCCTCGTCGTGGAGGTTCTAAAAAGCCAGCAGCCAAAACAGACGATAATGCACAAAACCCATGGGCAAAACGCCAATCGGTTGGTGGTAATGGCCAGCGCCGTCGTCGCACAAATAACGATTAATCATTATTAATGATTGTATTGGCCTTTAACTAAACGCTAATACAAAAAAACGCGCTACCTTTTTAATAAAAGTAGCGCGTTTTTTATTATCTGTAATTTGTACTTAATGTACTGCCTACCTAATCAAATAATTAACGCCTAATCCTATAAACAGGGTAACACTTACACTTAATAAGGTGCCTAGCATTACATATTCGGTGAGCTTTTTATCTTTACTGGCACTTAAATCGCCAAACCTAAATACCGACTTTGCAGCGAGCAAAAAGCCAAGCCCCGCAAACTGATCTAGCAATATAAAGCTCAGCATTAATACACGCTCTATCATGCCAATGCTTTGCCCAGCCAATGGCAAGCTGCCCTCACTTGAAAAGTTAGCGGTGAGCCTCTCTAGCATCATTCTTATAAATACGGCACTTGGGCTTAATATAATTAAATATCCGCATACAACCCAGAGTACTTTAGGGTTCGTGGCAAGTGCGCTTACGTATGCGATTAAACTTTGGTTATCGGTTATATAAATACACAGCGCTATTATTACGGCTATATGCGCTATTTGGTCGAGTAAAAAGGGCACAACCCCTTTATTTGAATACGACTTAGCAATATCAATAAAGTAATGGCTAAGCATAATTACAGCTGTGGCAAGTAACACAGTACTTAGTTGTTGCCAGCCAAATGTATATTCCCAAAGAGTAAGAATTATAGCGCTCGTAATGCCATGAACTAGCACATGTAAGTAGAGCTTTTTAGCCTTAAAGTGGCGGGTATTTCGCTCGTTTACCCAACTCATTGGTTGCCAGTAAAAATCAGCGAGAAGATGGCCAATAATAAGTGCCACGAGTAATAATGAAAACGCCATTATACAATTCCTTTTATTATATTTTTTATTACTTGTTCGCTATAAGTTATAAATCGCTCTATAAGCTGGTAATTGGCTAAATTAAGCAGCTTAGTAACGTTTTCGCGGCTCGTATTTAGCTCTTTAGCAAGTGCTGCATGGCTGTTATCTGTGTGCGTTAAATACACGTACAAAGCGTTGGCCTGCTTTTGCGTTATTTTGCTCAGCAAGGTATCAGCAAAGGCGAGATTAAGGCTAAAGCTTTCATCTACTGTTTGCTGTGCAATAGTAAAAACAAAGCGTTGATTCGCTATTTTATCTAGGCCTTGCCCTGAAAGTACAAACGCAGACCCCGTTGCGGTTTTAATGTCACTGCGTGGGTTATCAACGTTGCCAAGTGCCATACTCTGCCTTAGTTCGTATCCGGCTGACTTTAAATGTAAATATATCAGGATGGCGGTTTTAATTAACTGCTCACTTTGGTTTATTTGCAGTTGAAATGCATCACCCCGGTAAATGTTCCAAAGCGTTGTTTTATTACAAACTGCACGCAAACTTTGCTCTAGTTGATAAAGCATGGCATCGTACTGCTGCTTAGGTATTTTTTGCGATTTAATGATATCGCCGCTGATCACACCAATCATAAAAATCCAATAAGTAACCAATTTAGGTTACATAGGCCTAAGTAACCAAATTTGGTTACATTTAATTAAGTAACCAATTTAGGTTACTTAAAGCATAATTGCAAGGAACACTCATTTATGGCCCCAACGTTAATTGGGCCATTTGCCTTTATCCACTTAGGAAAATAAATGACTTCACATAACGAGCCGCAAAACAATAAACCCCGTGTTGGTATTTTTGTTGATGTACAAAATATTTATTACACGTGCCGTGAGAGCTACCGCAAAAATTTTGATTACAATGCCTTTTGGGCGCAAATGAAACAGCAATACACAATTGATTGTGCTTTTGCGTATGCAATTCATCGCGGTGATGAAAAACAAAACCAGTTTCAAAACATCTTGCGGGCCATTGGCTTTGAGGTAAAACTTAAGCCTTTTATTCAGCGTCGAGATGGCAGCGCGAAGGGCGATTGGGACGTAGGCATAACGATAGACATGCTAGAGCAAGGTAAAAATCTCGATAAAGTTATTTTACTCTCTGGCGATGGTGACTTTGCTTTATTATTGGGGCATTTAAAACACCAATATAATGTACCATGCGATGTTTACGGCGCCGATAGGTTAACCGCCGAAGTGCTTAAACAAAGTGCTGAGCAGTTTCATTTAATTGACAATTCCTTGCTCCTTTAACAGCAAAAAATAGTTAAAAAAGAGCAAGCTAAGTGCCTGCAACATGAGAGATTTTAATACAAAGCCGTTATAGATTAATAAAGCCTTATATAGGCTTTTTTTATTGCTGTAATCAATTGGGTTTGCTAAATGATTATGGTAATTTTAAAGCATAACGAGTTACCAAGGACTTACATGCTTCATTACAGCAACATGCCACTAGATAGAGGTTCTAATTTTCGTAAAGACGCTGCGTGGTTAAGCGCAAAAATGTCGGCGCAAAGTAAGTGGCTTTTGGTTAATAATAACCATACATTGTTTTATAAAAATTCCCCACAGGTGTGCTATTTAACACACCAACAAATTGCCCATTTAGATTTATCAGATGCGCTGTTTTTAGGTTCAAATGACGAACAACACGGTGTATTTGCACTTGATGTGTCGGCCATACACGATGACGAGCTAGCCCCAATTATTGGCGATGCGCAATTTTTTGATATTCGCCAATATGGTCCACAAGTGGCTATGCAAGATGGCTCAATTGCGGCACTAGCGCGTGGTTTATGCTACTGGCACGCAACACATAGCTTTTGCGGGCGTTGTGGTAGTAAAAATAAGTTAGTTGAAGCAGGGCACTCACGCTTATGTGAAAACGAGCACTGTAAACACCCTACATTCCCACGCACTGATCCGGCGGTAATTATGGTGGTTACAAAAGTATTTGCCGATGGCGTAGAGCGCTGTTTACTTGGCCGCCAAGCAATATGGCAGCAAGGTATGTATTCATCGCTTGCTGGGTTTGTTGACCCAGGTGAAACGCTTGAACAAGCGGTTGCTCGTGAAGTAAAAGAAGAGGCGGGCGTTGACGTTGAAAATGTACGTTATATTGCCTCTCAGCCTTGGCCGTTCCCTTCATCTATTATGCTTGGCTTTATTGCACAGGCTAAAACTGAGCAAATTAATGTAGATAAAAACGAATTAGACGATGCTAAATGGTTTACCCGCGAAGAGGTAGCCGAGTTTGGCAATATGGGCGACGAGGGCGAGCATTATAAACTTCCACGTGTTGACTCTATTTCACGCTTTTTAATTGAGCAATGGCTTTCAAATAAGGTTTAAGGATTGATAATGTCGAGCAAAAATAAAAACACTCAATTAGTGTCATCAGGGCGCAAAAAAGTCTATACCCATGGCGTAGTAAACCCGGTAGTGCAACGCGCTTCTACCATTGTATTTGATAGCGTGGCCGATTTAAAAGAAGCCGCTAAAACGCGTGGCGATAAAACTTTATTTTATGGTCGCCGTGGCACAAGTACGCATTTTGCCCTGCAAGAAGCCATTACTGAGCTTGAGGGTGGCGAAGGCTGCGCGTTATACCCCTGTGGTGCCGCAGCGATTAGCCAAGCGTTGCTGTCGTTTGTAAAAACGGGCGATCATATTTTAATGGTTGATAACGTGTATGAGCCAACGCGCGATTTTTGCGATAAAATTTTAGCAGGCCTTGGGGTAACAACCACTTACTACCCACCAACTATTGGTGCGGGTATTAAAGAGTATATACAGCCAAATACTAAGGTATTGTTTTTAGAATCTCCGGGCTCTATAACCATGGAAATACAAGATGTACCAGCCATGGTAAAGGTAGCAAACGAGCAAAATATTATGACCATGCTTGATAACACCTATGGTAATGGATTGCACTACCGCCCATTAGAGCATGGGGTAGATATTAGTATACAAGCGGCAACAAAATATATTGTAGGCCATTCAGATGTAATGATGGGTGTAGCGGTTGCCAATAAAAAATACTGGCCGACCCTTCGAGAACACTCTTATTTACTAGGTCAGTGCACCAGCGCCGATGATGCATATTTAGCCCTTAGAGGCTTACGTACAATGGGCGTGCGTTTAAATCAACATGAAAAAGCAGCCATAGAGGTTGCCAAATGGCTTGAGCAACATGAGCTTGTTGATCACATTCGCCACCCTGCATTTGAAACCTGCCCAGGGCATGCGTTTTTTAAACGCGACTTTGATGGCAGCAACGGCTTGTTTTCATTTGTAATGAAAACCGGCAATCAAAAAGCAATTGATGCATTTTTAGATAGCCTTGAGCACATTAAAATGGGCTTTTCGTGGGGCGGTTTTGAAAGTTTAGTAACGGCTAATTTATCCATGAAAGGACTTCGTTCAAAAACCGGCTGGGATTTAGGCCCTGTTATACGCTTGCACATTGGCCTTGAAGACGTTGATGATTTAATTAGCGACTTAAGCCAAGCGCTTGAGGTATACAAACAGCATTTATAAAATTTGGCCAAAATAAACGATGTTTGGCCTGTTACATTTAAATGGTTTGTTACAAAGCTCGCCTTAGGTGGGCTTTTTTTTGCTGGTAATTCAAGGTGTTTACACTTAGTGTTGAACAATACTTTGAAAATAAAACGTCATTAAGGATAGCCAATGGCAACATCATCAATAATAAACATAGGGCGATTAACGCAAATTGCGGGCTTTGAGCTTATTCGTATGTTTTTAACTAAGCGCGGCTTAATTGCTATGGCCGCTTTTGCGCTGGTTTGGTTATTAATATTGCGCTACCCAATAGGACAAGCAGTTAGCATTATTAGTGCGCCTAATTTTGAACAAATGGTGCGTGATATTTCAGGCACAATTGGCTTAAGTAAGCTACTTGATTGGCCAGAGTCTGAATTTGCCATGTACTGGCTCGTGGCGCTGTATAGTTTTCCGCTATTTGCTATTTTTATTTCCAGTGACCAAACTGTTGGCGACAGAGAGCGAGGAACGCTGAGGTTTATATCGCTGCGCGCTACGCGCTTTGAAATTTTGTTTGGCTGCTTTTTAGGACAACTTGGTGTACTGGCGTGTTTATTAGCTATAACCCTTGTTGCCACACTAGGTGTACTTGGCTACAGAGATCCCAGCTTATTAATGGGCGGCTTTACGCGCGCACTTTCTATTTTTATTGTTATGGTAATAGTGCTTAGCCCATTTGTAGCACTAATGAGTTTAATAAATACCTTTGCGCGATCATCACGTTTAGCCATTGTATTGGCTATTTTATATTTTGCTGGTGGCGGCATTGTTGTAGGAATACTGGCATGGCAGGTACCGGCTTTAAATGCACTTGATTATATATTCCCAGGTGTTAACTCTGAGCTATTAGCAGGACAAAACTTACCTTTATTGAGCGCATTAGGTGTACCACTTATACAAAGTGCGGGGTTTATTGCTATTGCACATAGAATATTTACAAGGAGTTCGCTATGAGCGTATTAATAAAAGCCAGCGGCTTAAGTAAATCGTATGGTGCAAAGCAAGCACTTAATAATGTGAACTTTGAAATTAATAAAGGTGCGCCAGTTGCGTTAGTGGGCCCCAATGGCGCCGGTAAAACCACACTATTTAGTTTGCTATGCGGGTATATAAACCCAAGCCAAGGTGAGCTTTCTATTTTAGGGTATAAGCCTGGTAGCGCTGCACTTTTTAATAAAGTCAGTGCATTACCGCAAGATGCGCAGTTAGACCCGCGTTTTAATATAGATAAGCAACTGGCTTTTTACGGCAAGTTGCAAGGTATGGGCACCAAGCAAAGCCATACCGAGGCACTGCGTGTACTTGATTTAGTGGGCTTAAAAGAAGTAGCAAAACAGCGTGCGGGCGATTTATCTCATGGTATGCGAAAACGGGTAACTATAGCGCAAGCGCTTATTGGCTCTCCGCAAATTGTTATGCTTGATGAAGCCACTGCGGGGCTTGATCCTATTCATGCCAGAGAAGTGCGAGAGCTGGTATCTAGCTTAAGTAGCGAGGCTACATTTATTTTAAGCTCGCACGATTTAACCGAGCTTGAGCGTTTATGCTCGCAAGTGCTGCATTTAGATAAAGGCATACTGAGCGAGCATCAAACTAAAGAGAATAATACCGATAAACACTTTTATACATTAATGCTTAACGAGACTTATCAAAATGTAGAGCAACAACTACAATCGTTAGCAGGTGTGAGCCGTGTTTATATGAGCCAACACAAAGAATATGTCGTTGAATATCAGCCAGCAAATGAGCCGCTGGATATTGCTTTGTTAAACTTTTGCCATCAACAAAACTGGCAATATAGGCAATTAGTAAACGGTCACACATTAGAAAATCAAATATTTAAACAGGAGAAAGCATAATGGGATTACTAAGCGGTTTAATGGGTAATGCAAGCGAAATAGATGACTCAGATCTTGAAAAATTGCTTGCCAATACGCTTATAGATGGCGAGCAAGTAGAAAAAGCGTATAAAGTGATTCGTGACTTGTTTATTTTTACAAACAAGCGTTTAATTTTGGTTGATAAGCAAGGTATGACGGGCTCAAAAATGGAAATGGTGAGTATTGCTTACTCTAAAATCACCAAGTTTAGTAAAGAAAGTGCAGGGCACTTTGATTTAGACGCTGAGCTTAAAATTTGGATTGGTTCAGACCCTACACCCATTAGTAAAGAGTTTAAGTCGGGCGATAATATTAACGAAGTGTACCGAGTAATTAGCCAACACGCACTTTAACTTTTCGTACATTGTTTAAGTAGTTGTTGATTAGATGTTGCAACTACTTTAATATTACAGTTTCTTACACCTCCTTACAATTAACTTAATAAATACAACTAGTTAATTAAGTTTTCATTCAGTTTCCCGGCGTTAGCATGTGCATACTTTAGTCAATGAGCTAAAGCATAAAAAGCAATGTACAAAGGGAAGTCTTACAATGAAAAAATTAGCAGTTATTATTTCAAGCATTTTATTATCTAGCACTGCGGCTGCTGCAGACAGCTATAACTCAATCAGTAACTTAAGCTACAAAGATAGCGATAACAACGATACCGTTGCTGTAGACTCTATTTATTACTTATCTCCTAAAAAAACATTAGGCCCGTACGATCAGTTTGAGTACATCAATAAGCAAACTAACGTATACGGCAGCTACGCTGATGACGACTTTGCAGATGTAACTAACGTCGGCGGCGAATACTTTATTAATGAGTTTTTAGTGGGTGCTTCATATGAAAACGTTGACCCAGATTCAGGCTCTAACGGTGAACTTTACAAACTAACCGGCGGTTACTTTTTTAACCCAGACTTACTTGCAAAAGTAACACTTGTTGAAAACAAAGACGGCGATGACTTTGCATTATTTGATTTAGCATACAACTACATGTTAAATGGTACCGATTACGTAGGTGTAACACTTACATCAGATGACGATTTTGATTACCGCGCTGTTGCAGCTAAATATTTCATTGATTTACAACAAGGTAATTACTTAACGTTTGAAGGTAAATACGAAAGCATTGAAGATGCAGAGAACCAATGGGTAGCAGAAACAAACTACTACTTCTCAAAAGCAACGTCTGTATTTGCTAACTACAACAAGCAAGATACATACAGCTTTGGTGCTCAGCACTTTATTAATAAAAACATTGGTCTTAAAGTAGGTTACGAGAACAATGCTGATGACTCTGATAACGATGCATACTTTGCTAACATGCGTTTTCAGTTTTAATTAATTCCCTGATTTAGTTAAAACAAAAGTATTAAAAAGCCCGCTTAATTAGCGGGCTTTGTTGTTTTTAACTCAGATTAACCGTGATAAATGTTTTAGCAGCCGCAGTTACGGTCTTTGTTCTGCTCATCTAAGTAGCTTTCTTAAAATTAAAAAGTAAAAATTTTTGAAAAATGAGAAAAATATAATTGAAGGAAACCACATTGGTGAGGTTTATCGAATAGTTTAGTTGTATCAATTTAACGACAATTTGTACCTTATTTGTTACTTTTTAAGTTTATATAATGGCATATTATTATTCTGTAGATTTAAAGTTTTCTTAATGTTTACATTTGAACGTAGTAATTAACAATTCAAGTGGTTGTTTTTGCTTTTAATTTGGTCTTCAATTCAGTTTTTGTTCATTTTATGCTGTTAGGATGCGCCCCGACTTTGGCTAGACAGCTGAGGCATAAAAAGTAATATTTATAGGGAATTTAAAATGAAAAAATTAGCCGTTATCATTTCGAGCATTTTATTATCAAGCGCTGCAAGCGCTGCAAGCACTGCAATTGCCGCAGATACTTACCAATCAATCAGCCATGTAGGATACGTGGATGTAGATGGTGATGACACTGTAAGTGTTGACTCAACTTATTATTTTTCTCCAAAAGCGACGTTAGGTCCTTATGATCAATTTGAGTACATCAATAAGCAAACAAATGTTTATGGTGCATACAGTGATAATGATTTTTTAGATGTTACTAGCATTGGCGGTGAGTATTTTGTAGAAGATTTTGTACTAGGTGCACAGTACAATAACTTCGATAGTGATTTTGGCTCAAGCACAGATGTAATTGAACTTTCAGCTGGTTACTTCTTTAATCCAAACCTTGTATTAAAAGCAACGTTTGTAGATGTTGAAGATGCTGACAATCAGTTTGTGTTTGACCTAGCATATAACCACGAATTAAACAGCACTGATTATATCGGCTTTACAGTAACAGCAGATGATGAGTTTGATTACCGTGCAGTAGCAGCTAAGTACTTTGTTGATTTACAGCAAGGTAACTACTTAACTGTTGAAGGTAAATTTGAAGATGTTGATGGCGGTTCAAGTAACTGGGAATTAGCATCTAACTACTATTTCAGCAAAGCAACATCGGTGTTTGTTACTGTTAATAAAAATGATGACTACACTCTTGGTGCTCAACACTTTTTCAACAACAATGTTGGTTTAGAAGCAGGTTACGGCAATAACTGGGATGATTCTGATTACGATGCTTACTTCGCAAATCTAAGCTTACAGTTCTAATTTAACTAAAAATTAGAATATGAATAAAAAGCCCGCTCATTTGAGCGGGCTTTGTTGTATCTAAACGTTTGAGTTTTTAACTGTAAACTATTACCAGCCGCAATTACGGCCTTTATTTTGCTCATCTAAATAGCGTTGCAGTGGTGCAAAGTAATCGAGCATGGCTGTAGCGTCCATTTGCGGTTTGCCTGTTACAGTTTCAAGTGCTTCTTGCCATGGGCGAGACGAACCCATTTCAAGCATTGCGTTTAGCTTATTCCCTGCTTCTTTTGAGTTATAAATAGAGCAGCGATGAATCGCTTTATCGTTACCGGCAATTTCACATAAGCTACGATGAAATTCAAATTGTAAAATATGCGCTAAAAAGTAACGTGTATAAGGTGTATTACCCGGGACGTGGTACTTAGCACCAGGATCAAAGTCGTCTTCGCTACGAGCGATAGGCGCTTGCACACCTTGGTACTTTTCGCGAAGTTCCCACCATGCTTTATTGTAATCTTGCGGCTTTACTTGCCCTGAAAATACCTGCCAACGCCATTGATCAACCATTAAGCTAAATGGCACAAAAGCCACTTTATCTAGTGCCATTTTCATTAATAGGCCAATGTCTTTTGATTCATCAGGTACTTGCTCTAGTAAGCCAATTTCTTTTAAGTAGCCTGGTGTAACCGAAAGGGCAATGGTGTCGCCAATGGCTTCATGAAAACCATCGTTTGCACTTTCTTGATAAAATAAAGGCTGTTTGTTGTAAGCGCGCTGATAAAAATTGTGGCCTAGCTCATGGTGAATAACAGAGAACTCTTCGCCCGTGCGTTGAATACACATTTTAATACGTAAGTCGTCTTTGCTATCTATATTCCAAGCAGATGCATGACACTGCACATCTCTGTCTTTTGGTTTTATAAACAACGAACGCTCGTAAAAGGTCTCTGGTAGTGGCTCAAATCCCATTGAGGTAAAAAAGGTTTCAGCCCCTTTTACCATTTTAAGTTCGTCGTAATTATTTTTAGCTAATAGCTCAGTAACATCGTAACCTGGATCAGCATTTTCTGGTGCGACTACATCGTAAATGTTACCCCACGCTTGCGCCCACATGTTTCCAAGTAAGTGCGCAGGAATAGGCTCATCTTGGACTACTTTATCGGTGCCGTATTTTTCACCTAATTTAGCACGAACATGACAGTGAAGAGAGTTGTATAATGGCTTTACTTGCCCCCATATACGGTCAAGCTCTTTGGTAAAGTCATCGGCTGGCATATCGTACTTACTTCGCCACATTGCGCCCGTATCAGCATAACCAAGCTCTTTGGCACCCTCGTTGGTAAGTGCAACTTGTTGCTCGTAGAGCGGGCGCATTGGTTTTGATATTTGTCGCCAGCCTTGCCATAAATCAAGTAGCTCGTTGTAATCTCGGCTGGTGGCCATTTTTGCCGTCATGTCGCCAAGGCTTAAGCAGCTGCCATCGTCTTTACAATATTTGCCTTTACCGTATAAACCCCCAAGCTCAGCCACAATAGTTGATAGCTGAGCTGTTTTTTCGGCGTCTTGCGGGGCTGGCAGGGTAAGCGCTAGTTTAAGCTTATTAAGTTTGCGGCGTGCGTCATAATCAAGTTCGAGCTCATCAAACTGCGCGGCTTGATTGGCTAAGCGCACAACGGTTTCGGTCATTTTACGATTAACTTCAGCAGAAAGTGCTGAGGTATCATGAGTAATAAAGTTTGCGTAAATCCACTCTGCACGGCTCGATTCTAAATAAAGCGCACTTAACTCTTGCTCTGTTTTTGCTATAAATGCGTTTGCATCTTTTGCGGTTACTGTTTTGGTAGCTTGTGATGAATCGCTGGTGTCTAGTGTTACCTGTGCATCGCAAGCCGATAAAGCAAGTGTGCTGGCAACCACAAGCGCGCTCATGCTGAGTTTAAAGCGTGGTGTGTTCATGGTATTCCTTTAATTTATTGTTATTAAGACGTCGATAATAGCAGCGATGTTTAAAACAATGAAATGAATACGTTAAGCTAAACTGCTCGTCGTGCAATGATTGTATTTAAATTAAGATGGGTCATAATTAAGTTACTATTTTCATTCAATGTGTAAGGAATGTGCGCATGTCAGTATTTATAATATTGCTGGTCGTGGTGGTGGTTATTTTTGCAGTTAAAGATATTCGCCTAAACCTGATCAGTCGTCCTACGTTTAAAATGTTTAAAAAGGTACTTCCACCGCTTTCGCAAACAGAGCGAGAAGCAATGGAAGCGGGTGATGTTTGGTGGGACGGTGAGCTTTTTAGCGGTAACCCTGACTGGCAAAAACTACATCGTTTTCCTAAACCTGAGCTGAGTGATAAAGAAAATGCCTTTATGGATAGCCAAGTAGAAACGCTATTAGCGATGCTTGATGATTACCAAATAGTGCAAAAAGACAAAGACCTGCCAAAAGAAGTATGGGATTACTTAAAAACAGAAGGCTTTTTTGCGCTGATCATTCCTGAAAAGTTTGGCGGACGAGAGTTCTCAGCTATTGCAAACTCTACCATAGTGTCAAAAATTGCGACCAAAAGCTTAACTGCGGCGGTAACGGTTATGGTACCTAATAGCTTAGGCCCGGGTGAATTATTACTGCATTATGGTACAAAAGAGCAGCAAGATCGTTGGCTACCAACGCTTGCAAGTGGTGAAGACGTACCGTGTTTTGCCCTTACCGGCCCAGAAGCGGGCTCTGATGCGGGCAGCATTCCTGACTCTGGCGTTGTATGTAAAGGGCTGCATAATGGTGAAGAAGTTATAGGCCTGCGTTTAAATTGGTCTAAGCGCTATATTACGCTTGCGCCAGTGGCAACAGTGCTTGGCCTTGCATTTAAAATGTACGACCCTGATGGACTACTTGGTGATGAAAAAGAACTCGGTATTACCTGTGCACTTATTCCTACCGACCATGAAGGCGTAGAAACAGGCGAGCGTCATTACCCGTTAAATATGGCGTTTATGAACGGGACGACTTACGGTAAAGACGTATTTATTCCACTAGATTGGATTATTGGTGGTGAGCAAGGGGCAGGGCGTGGCTGGCGTATGCTCGTTGAATGTTTAAGTGCTGGGCGTGGTATTTCGCTGCCAGCACTGAGTACAGCAACAGGACATTTAGCGTCTAAAATGACCTCAGCCTATGCAATGGTGCGCCAGCAGTTTGGTGTATCTATTGGTCAATTCGAAGGTGTGCAAGAGGCACTAGCACGTATTGGTGGTTTAACGTATGCACTTGAGTCGTGTAGGTTGATGACTGCAGGCGCGATAGACTTAAAATTAAGCCCGTCGGTTGTTACGGCTATTGCTAAATATCATATGACCGAAATGGGTCGTACTGTGATGAACGATGCTATGGATATTCATTCAGGCAAAGGTATTCAAGTGGGGCCTAATAACTATTTAGCCCATGGCTATATGGGTATTCCGGTATCAATTACGGTTGAAGGCGCTAATATTTTAACGCGTAATTTAATGATATTTGGCCAAGGCGCTACGCGCTGTCATCCGTTTGTGTTAAAAGAAATGGAAGCGGCGGCAATGGAAGATGACGACGCAGCACTTGATCAATTTGATGGTTTATTAATGAACCACATACTTTTTGCTGCAAGTAACGCGGGTATGGCATTTGTACATGGTTTAACACGTAGCTGTTTTGCCAAAGCGCCTGTATGCGGTGCTACCGCTGTTTACTACAAGCAATTAAGCCGAATGAGCCGTGGTCTTGCCTTTACCACCGATGTTGCCATGTTAGTACTGGGTGGCGAGCTTAAACGAAAAGAAATGATTTCGGCGCGCTTAGGCGATGTACTAAGTCATTTATATTTAGCTTCCACAGTGTTAAAGCGCTTTGAAGACGAAGGTCGCCAACAAGCTGACTTACCGTTTGTTAAATACGCAATTGAAAACTCATTGTATGAAATTGGCCAAGCGTTTGATGGCTTTTTCAAAAACTTTTCAAATCCTGTGGTTAACTTTTTACTTAAACGCATAGTATTCCCGCTTGGTAATCACTATCACAAACCAAGTGATGAAACAGCACAAAGTATTTGCGAGCACATGACCCAGCCTGGTGTATTTAGAAACCGCTTAACACATTTATGTTATGTGGATGAAAATGCCGGTACCGGTGTAATGGAGAATGCGTTTTTAGCTATGCATGATATGCAAGCGCAGTTTAAAGATTTAAAACAATGGCAACGAAAAGGTAAGGTACCTGCCACGCTTGATATAGAAGGCGCAATTAGTTACTCGTTGGAGCAGGGCTTTATAGAGCAAGCTGATGCAGATGCAATGCACCATACAAATAAGCTAAGAAAACAAGCGATTGCGGTTGATAATTTTAAACCCGATGAGCTTTAATTATTTATAAGTTTTAATTTATAGTTAAAATGCAAAAGGCCTTACACTTGTAAGGCCTTTTCTGTTAGTAGTTACCGAGCGTAAGGGTCGGCCACTATTTTATCTATATACCACTTACCCTTTTTTCGGAGCATTTTAACGCTTCTGAAATCGTCAATTTTATCGCCATTAAAATAACCCGTAAAAATCAGGTTTATTTTAGCGTTATCGCCGTATTGCTCACGTACGCTCATGTTGGTCATGTCAACTTCAATAACGACTTCGTCGTACTGCATATTAACTAAATTACGTGAAAACTGCTTAGCTGTTCCGTAAGACTTCATTATGCGGGTAAGGTTAGGTGTTGCCATAGTACTGGCTTTTTGTAAGTCTTGTTGATTATAAAGGGCATCAAAGTAAGCGGTAGCTGTATCGCCAGGGGTATCGCCAAGTGTTTTTGCATCATCCCCACATGCACTAATAAATAGGCACACAACTAAACTTAGTAAACTCGAGATCTTTTTCATGTTAATTATTATTAATTAGTTTTTTTAAAGTGTGTGGCTAATTAAAGAAGATGTAAAGCGGTGGCGGGTAATTAATAGAAAATTACATAATAAATAATAAAAAAGGATGCTATAAGCATCCTTTTTAGTATCTCAAGGAGAGAAATTATTGTACTAATTCTTGCTCGCTAAATTCTTCAGCAAACATTGGGCTAGATAAGTAACGCTCAGTTGCACTTGGTAGAATTACCACAATGTTTTTGTCAGCGTTTTCTGGTTTTTCAGCAATACGTTTAGCAGCAATTACTGCCGCACCTGATGAAATACCTACTAATATGCCTTCTTTTTTCATTAACTCGTGGGCCATTGCAATAGCATCTTCGTTAGATACTTGCTCTGCACCATCGATAACGCTTAAATCAAGGTTGCCAGGGATGAAGCCAGCACCAATGCCCTGAATTTTATGAGGGCCTGGTTTTATTTCTTCACCAGCCAGTGTTTGGCTAATTACTGGCGAGCTGGTTGGCTCAACAGCTATTGATTTAACGTCTAGACCTTTTTCGTTTTTAAGGTAGCGACTAACCCCTGTAATTGTGCCACCAGTACCAACACCGGCTACAAAAAAGTCCACTTTACCATCAAGCGCGTCAAAAATTTCTGGGCCTGTAGTTTCAAAGTGAATTTTAGGGTTAGCTGGATTTTCGAACTGTTGTAATAAAATAAACTTTTCAGGATCTGTTGCTTGGATTTCTTTCGCTTTTTCAATTGCGCCGTTCATCCCCTTAGCACCATCGGTAAGTACTAAGTTTGCACCTAATGCTTTTAATAGCTTACGGCGTTCTAAACTCATCGTGTTTGGCATAGTTAGCGTCAGTTTGTAGCCACGTGCAGCAGCAACAAATGCAAGTGCAATACCTGTGTTTCCCGACGTCGGTTCAATAAGTTCTTTGCCTTCAACAAGCTGACCTGATTTTTCAGCTTCCCAAATCATTGATGCACCAATACGACATTTAATACTAAAGCTAGGGTTACGAGATTCAACTTTAGCGTATACATTCCCACCCGTAACACGGTTAAGTTTTACCAGTGGCGTATTACCAATACTTAGTGAGTTATCTTCAAAAATAGTAGACATAATGTTCCTTTGGATACAATCTGATCAACGTGTTAATAGCCTTTGCTACTAACTATATAAATACACTTTACTGTGAGTTTAAAAAAACTAAAGTAAAGTTTGGCTATAACATATATCTATTGGGCTTATAACCAGTCGAAATAAAAATCAATCATTCGTGTTGCTTTAGTTATTAAAGGTGCGGGCTTAATTTAAAATTTAAAGGGCAGAAGTTTTCTTTAGTTAAAAAAGACGCAAAATAACCTGTAATTAATATAGATTTGTTTGTTATTTGCGCACATGAATATAACTTGAATAGTTTTATCACACAATGAGTCTAAAACATGTTAAAAACACCGTATCTAAATTCAACTAAGCAATCATAATGAACTTAATATTAAAATTAATTGCCGGTATTGTGGCCGGTATTTTAATCGGACTGTATGTACCTTTAACAGGTGTTGAGCTTTTATTTACCGTTAAAGAATTAATTGGCCAACTTATATCTTTTACTATTCCTTTAATTATTTTGTTTTTTATTGCGTCTGGTATTGCGGGCTTACCAAAAGGCTCAGGCCATTTATTAGGTAAAACAGTGGGCTTTGCTTATAGCTCTACCATTATTGCCGGTACGCTTGCATTTTTACTGGTTAGCGCGGTTATTCCACTTTTAAGTGGCGGTATTACATTTGAGGCTGAAGTAGCCACTGAAATAGGCAGTTTTATTGATTTAGAAATTCCACCTCTAATGGGCGTAATGACTGCATTAGTCACTGCGTTCGTATTTGGTATAGGTATGAGCCAACTGCAATTAGAAACGCTTAAAAAAGTTTCTGATCAGGGGCGTGATGTAATTGATGGCCTATTATCAAAAGTTATTATTCCGGCTTTACCATTTTACATTGCAGGTGTGTTTGCAGAAATGACAGTGGCAGGCACCGTGGTCGACACGCTACAAACCTTTGGTGTTGTGCTTATTGCAGCGCTAGTGATGCATTGGCTATGGCTAACAGTATTATATGTTTCTACGGGTTTATTACTTAAACGTAATCCGCTAGAGCTAGTTAAAAATATGCTACCCGCTTATTTTACAGCGCTCGGTACAATGTCAAGTGCAGCGACTATTCCTGTGTCATTACAATCAAGTAAAGCAAACAATATAAAAGAAGATGTAGCGAACTTTACTGTACCACTGTGTGCAACCATTCACTTATCTGGCTCAACTATTACGATTGTAACGTGTGCAATGGCTGTTATGTTTTTATCGCCAAATATGGAAGTACCTTCGTTGATGGGAATGCTGCCATTTATTATGATGTTAGGTGTAGTAATGATTGCAGCGCCAGGTGCTCCAGGTGGAGCCGTAATGTCGGCACTCGGTTTATTAACAAGCATGCTAGGCTTTAACGAAGGGGCTGTAGCATTAATGATTGCGCTTTATTTAGCACAAGATAGCTTTGGTACTGCGTGTAATGTTACCGGTGATGGCATTATTGCACTATGGGTTGACCGTTTTAGCGAAAAAGCATCATCTTAAATTATTAAGGCGGGGCAATAATACTAGTTATTGTTTCGCTTTATATATGGTACTGTAACGAATTAATTTTATTAAATCGCATGTTGTTAGGTAAGTGAGGATGTTCCATTGATTAATGTACTTTTAGTTGATGACCATGAGCTGGTACGCACTGGTATAAAACGTATATTAGATGACGTACGTGGTTTTAAAGTGGTTGGCGAGGCTAAAGATGGCGAAGCCGCCGTACAGTTTTGTCGTCAGCACGCGCCAAACATAGTATTAATGGATATGAATATGCCTGGCATGGGTGGACTTGAAGCGACTAAGAAAATTTGTCGTTACTGCCCAGACGTAAAAATTATTGTGCTAACAGTTAATTGTGAAGACCCGTTTCCGAGCAAAGTTATGCAAATTGGTGCACATGGGTTTTTAACCAAAGGCGCGGGATCTGATGAAATGGTACGTGCTATTCGATCAGTTCATGCCGGCCAGCGTTATATTGCCCCTGAAATTGCACAGCAAATAGCGCTAGCTCAAGTAACAGGGCGCACCGATGAAAACCCTTTTCAGAGTTTATCTGAGCGTGAACTGCAAATTATGCTAATGATCACCAAAGGTGAAAAAGCACAAGATATAGCAGAGCGTTTAAATTTAAGCTCTAAAACGGTTAACAGCTATCGTTACCGTATGTTTGAAAAACTAAATGTAGGCGGTGATGTTGAGCTGACGCATTTAGCGATTCGCCATAAAATGATTGATATAGACGTATCTCACTAGTTATATATGTCTGAATTTGATCATGTACATTTTTTAAAATCGCTATCGAGCGAGCCCGGTGTTTACCGTATGCTTGATAGCGACCAGCAAGTTATTTATGTTGGTAAAGCTAAAAATTTAAAAAAACGTGTAACGAGTTACTTTCGTAGCAACATAACCGATAGTAAAACTCGGGTTTTAGTAAGCAATATTTGTGATATTGAAGTCACGCTTACCAACACCGAGACCGAAGCACTCCTGCTTGAAAACAACCTCATTAAAAAATATCAGCCGCGCTATAACATCTTATTGCGTGACGATAAGTCATACCCGTATATTTTACTTACGAGCCATAAACACCCACGTTTAGCTTTTCATCGTGGAAGTCGTAAAGTAAAAGGCGAATACTTTGGGCCTTTCCCAAGTGCCGGAGCAGTATCAGAAAGTTTGCGCTTAATGCAAAAAATATTTCCGGTTCGCCAATGTGAAGACGCTTATTATCGAGCAAGAAGTCGCCCATGTTTGCAGTACCAGTTAAAGCGCTGCTCTGCACCATGTGTTAATAAAGTCTCTGAGGATGAGTATTCTGAGCAAGTAGATTATGTGCGTAAGTTTTTAACGGGTAAGTCGCATGAAGTTATTGCCGATTTAATAAAAAAAATGGAAACCGCTAGCGCGCAACTTAACTTTGAACTTGCGGCGAAGGTTCGCGATCAAATTATGTTATTGCGTAAAATGCAGGAGCAGCAGTCTATATCGGGCAATTTTGCTGAAATGGATGTGGTTGGTTTTGCTCATTTAAATGGCTTAAACGGGATTCATTTATTAATGATCCGCGACCATAAAGTGCTCGGCAGTAAAACTTATTTCCCTAAAGTACCAAAAGACTCTGGCCAAGAAGAAATTCTCACTTCGTTTTTAGGGCAATACTACTTAGCACCCGGAGCAACAGGGCGTATAGCAAAAGAAATTATTTTACCGTTCGAAATTGAAGAAAGTGAAGTGCTAGGTGGAGCCCTAACTCAAATTAGTGAGTGCAAAGTTACACTTAAAGTAGTGACTCGCGGAGAGCGGGCGCAGTACTTACAACTTGCGAATAAAAATGCATTAAATAGCATTACTGTTAAGCAAAGCACTCAAGACTCTATAAATAAACGTTATGCTCAGCTAAAAGCGACTTTACGTCTTGATGATATCACTAGAATGGAATGTTTTGATATAAGCCATACTATGGGTGAAAACACGGTTGCAAGTTGTGTGGTTTTTGACTCCCAAGGGCCAAATACCAAAGAGTACAGACGCTACAACGTAACTGGTATTACTGGGGGCGATGATTATGCGGCGATGGAATTTGCACTTAACAAGCGTTATAACAAAGTGGTAGACGAAGAAAAAATACCTGATGTCATTTTTATTGACGGTGGTAAAGGGCAATTAGGCCGAGCAGAACAATATTTTGCAAATTGGCCTCATGCTAAAATGCCATTGTTAGTAGGTGTTGCTAAAGGTACCAGCCGTAAGCCTGGTCTGGAAACCTTATTAATTGACGGCGGGCGTAAAACAATCCCTATGGATTCGGATGCGCCAGCGCTTCATTTAATTCAACATATTCGCGATGAATCACACCGTTTTGCAATTGCAGGACATCGTAATAAGCGCCAAAAACAGCGTACTCAATCATTATTAGAAGAAATAAACGGAGTAGGTTCTAAACGCCGCCAAACATTATTAAAATATTTAGGGGGCATGCAGGGAGTAAAAGCTGCTAATATAGAACAGTTAAAGAAAGTTCCTGGGATCAGCCCTGACATGGCTGAGAAGATATTTAACCATTTGCATGACAAGGGCTAGCCCTTCGTGCGAATATAGAAAAAAGACATATCCAAGTAGTTATGTGGAATATTCCAAACACACTCACAACCTTTAGACTTTTTCTTATCCCCATTTTTTTGGTGATATTTTACTTGCCTTATAGCTGGGCTTTTTTTGCTGCCGCTTTTATATTTTGGCTTGCATCGATTACCGATATTCTTGATGGCTATTTAGCACGTAAGCTTGAGCAATCAACGCCTTTTGGTGCCTTTTTAGACCCTGTAGCAGATAAAGTAATGGTATGTGCAGCGCTTGTTGCGCTATCTGATCATTATCAGTCTATGTATATGACAATACCTGCATTAATTATTATATGTCGTGAAATTGTTATTTCAGCTCTGCGTGAGTGGATGGCTGAACAGGGCAAGCGCGGCAATGTGGCCGTATCAAATATGGGTAAAATTAAAACAGCTGCGCAAATGTTAGCCATTATTGGCTTGATTTGGCAATATGCACCATGGATGAACTATTTAAGTTTTGCATTACTTTATGTAGCAACCTTTTTAACCTTAAGTTCAATGATGCAATATTTACGTGCAGCATGGGGTGAATTGACTAAAAATTAGCTCTAAATGTCTAATAACGCACCGTTTTAGATAAAAAGTAATCAAACAGTTCAAAACTAGCATTTTTTGTATTGACGCGTTTAATAATCTCTGTAGAATGCGTCCGTGTTGAGAGGGCATAGCCCCCTAGATAAACGAAACGGTAATTAATTAGTTGCCTGAATGTTGACTCAAAATATCGTGTTGAAATTCAAAAGCTAATAAATTAAATGCGGTACTAGCTCAGTTGGTAGAGCGCGACCTTGCCAAGGTCGAGGTCACGAGTTCGAGCCTCGTGTACCGCTCCAAGTTTATATTAAGGTTAATACCCCGTACTGGGGCGGAATGGCAGAGTGGCCATGCACCGGATTGCAAATCCGTCTACCTCGGTTCGACTCCGGGTTCCGCCTCCATTTCAACACTCCACACGCTTTAATTAGCAAACTCGATGCCCGAGTGGTGGAATTGGTAGACACAAGGGATTTAAAATCCCTCGACTAACAAGTCGTGCCGGTTCAAGTCCGGCCTCGGGCACCACTTTGTGGTTTAATTGCATTACCAAGTGCAATTTATAAAACAGTTAATATTAGAATTAATATGATGCGGTACTAGCTCAGTTGGTAGAGCGCGACCTTGCCAAGGTCGAGGTCACGAGTTCGAGCCTCGTGTACCGCTCCATATTAGTTTTATCCACTTGCTTTAAATAGCAAACTCGATGCCCGAGTGGTGGAATTGGTAGACACAAGGGATTTAAAATCCCTCGACTAACAAGTCGTGCCGGTTCAAGTCCGGCCTCGGGCACCACTTTAAATTATTTTACCAAGATAATTTAAAGTTGATAAAACAGAATTTTGCGGTACTAGCTCAGTTGGTAGAGCGCGACCTTGCCAAGGTCGAGGTCACGAGTTCGAGCCTCGTGTACCGCTCCAAATTATTTGGATACATTTAGGCGGAATGGCAGAGTGGCCATGCACCGGATTGCAAATCCGTTTACCTCGGTTCGACTCCGGGTTCCGCCTCCATATAATTTACTCCACACGCTTTAATTAGCAAACTCGATGCCCGAGTGGTGGAATTGGTAGACACAAGGGATTTAAAATCCCTCGACTAACAAGTCGTGCCGGTTCAAGTCCGGCCTCGGGCACCATCTTTACAAAAATCCTCATATTAATGATTTCCTAAATTTAAAACACCTAAAACACCTAAAACACCTAAAACACCTAAAACACCTAAAACACCTAAAACACCTAAAACACTTCGTTCAAATTCTCTAATTTTATTTTTATACTTAATTACCTTTAACATTTAAAGTTTCATCATTGTACATTCATACTAATTCGCTTAATTAATTGATCTATTTTGAGGGTAGAAAAACGTGTTGGTAGCTAGGCAAAAAATTCGTTATTTAATTGTTTTCGGCAATTATTCCAGCATTGCTCTACCTTTTGCACCCATGCAATCGTAAATGAGGAGTGTTTTAACGCAGATAGCGATACGTTTAGCCCTGCAAAATGATTAAGCATTATAGCGGGTTGGTAACAATGAACATGATGATGTACACGGGCTGTCAAAAATGAATTTTAAAGTAGGTGTATAAGCGACCCACGAAGGCCGCTTATACAAGATGAACTGTTATTGCAATTTACTTTGAGCTTTGTAAGTAGGGTATTCACTTAGTAAGCCTTGAATAAGCGCAACACACATTAAAATAAGTATTATTGAAAATGGTAGGGCAGTAGTCACCACTCCTGATTGAAGCGCTTGTAATGCTTGCGAGCCTCCAACCCAAAGTAATACAGCTGCAATCACACCTTCAACAGTAGCCCAAAATATACGTTGTGGCACTGGTGCATCTATTTTACCGCCAGCAGTTATACCGTCTATTACAAGCGAACCTGAATCAGATGAAGTAATAAAGAAGACTAATACTAAAGCAATAGAAATAATTGAGATAAAGCTAGAAAACGGAAGCTGTTCGTATACTTGAAATAAAGTAACTGAGATATCAGTTAAACCGTTTTGTCCAAGTGGCCCAACTTTCTCTATAACTTGTGTAATTGCCATATTACCAAATACACCCATCCACACCAAGCTAAGCAGAGTTGGTAGGCCTATAACAACAAGTAAGAATTCTCGTACAGTGCGCCCTTTAGAAACTCGAGCTATAAACATACCTACAAACGGTGACCAAGAGATCCACCAGGCCCAATAAAATACAGTCCAAGAATGCATCCAATCTTCATCGGGTCTATTAAAAGGATTACTCAATGGTACAAAGTGTTCTACGTAAGCTCCAAGGGTAAACCACACAGCAGGAATTGAATCAGAAAATGTAAGGGCGATAACAGCTAACAGTAAAATAAACGCACAAATTAAATTAACATTGCTTAATACTTTTACGCCGCCCTCAATACCTCTAATAACAGAAAAAATAGCAATACACGTTACTAATCCAATAACAGATATTTGAAAAGCAGTGCCGTAATCAGTGCCTAATAGGTAATTTATTCCACTGGTCGCTTGTTGTGCGCCAAGTCCTAGTGATGTAGCTAACCCAAATAAGGTAGACAGTACCGCAAGTATATCTATGATATGTCCAAGCCAACCCCATGCACGATCGCCAAATAAGGGATAGAAAACAGAGCGTATAGATAAAGGCAAGCCTTTGTTAAATGCAAAAAAAGCCAAGCTTAATCCAACCACTGCGTAAATCGCCCAGCCATGTAAACCCCAGTGATACATAGTTGCACCTAAAGCTAATGAATGTGCTTGTGCTGAATTTGGCTCTACCCCCATAGGCATATGATACCAACCGGTATAATAGGCTGTTGGCTCTGCAACTCCCCAAAAAAGTAAGCCAATACCCATTCCTGCTGCAAAGAGCATAGCAAGCCACGACATATAGCCATGTTCTGGACGAGCTTTAGCACCCCCTAAACGAATTTTACCTAAAGGAGAAAATGCTAAAATAACGCAAAAAATCACAAAGGCATTGGCTAATAGCATAAAATAACTATCGAATTGATTAATAATGGCGTCTTTAGTGGAGGTTAGAGCATCACGGGTAACGGTAGGGTCAAAAACTAAGGTAAGTATTACAAATAAAACGACTAGAAATGCGCTTATTCCAAATACAGGGTTGTGGATATCAAACCCCCATTTTTGTACATTATCTTGCCCAACTTGATAATCAGTGGTATCGATACTGTATTTTTTTGTCATGTCATCCATTGGATCTCCTTTTTTATAGATAACTTTTACATGTTCCTATACGTTATTAAATATAAAATAGTTTCAAAAATTAATATAAGCTTTTCTTATTAAAGCTAGTACTTAATCTTTTTAAAATATGTAAATAAACTATAGAGCTAAAAAAGCGAGCCGTAGCTCGCTATTTGATTTTTATTTCCAGGCCTGAGGGTCGACCTCTTTATTCAGCTTCGGGTGCTTACTCTTATCAAATGTAGGAGTTAGTCCTTTTTTGCGTTGTTCGTTATAGTCTTTTGAAAGCCACACAACAACACCTGAAAGCATAAACAGCGCTATTACGTTTACAATGGCCATTAACCCCATTGATATATCAGCTAATGTCCAAATTAAGCCAAGTTCACCAATAGCGCCAAACATCACCATTGCTAATACAAGCAATCTAAAAATAAACATGCCTTTATTAGAGTTATGTTCTAAAAACATTAAATTAGTCTCAGCGTATGAATAATTAGCAACAATAGAAGTAAAAGCAAAGAACAAGATAGCGATAGCAACAAAGTAAGAACCCCAGCTACCAACATGCTCTTGTAAAGCTGCTTGCGTAAGTTCAATACCCATCACCCCAGACTCAGGTACTAATTGTTGAGATAGTAAAATTAACGACGCGGTCGCGGTACAAATAACAATAGTATCAATAAATACACCCAGCATTTGTACATAGCCTTGTGATGCCGGATGAGGTGGATAAGGCGTTGCAGTTGCCGCAGCATTTGCTGCGCTACCCATACCGGCTTCGTTTGAGAATAATCCACGTTTGATCCCTTGGATCATTGCCTGTGTTACACCATAACCAATAGCACCTGCACCTGCTTGTTCAAGTCCAAAAGCACTTTTTATAATAAGTACTAGTACATCAGGTAAAGCCGTAAAGTTCATTGCACATACATACAACGCAACTAATAAATAAGCTAATGCCATAAAAGGCACAACCATTTCTGCAAATCGAGAGATTGTTTTTAAGCCACCAAAGATAATAATACCTGAGCCAACAACAAGTACTATTCCTACAATATATTTTGGTACATCAAACGCTACTTCAAATGCTGCAGCAATAGAGTTTGACTGTACGGCATTAAATACTAGGCCAAAAGCTAAAATTAAACATAACGAGAATAAAACGCCCATCCAACGCTTACCTAAGCCTACTTCCATATAATAAGCAGGGCCACCTCTAAAATTGCCTTCAGCATCTTTTGTTTTATAAGCTTGTGCCAGTGTACTTTCGGCAAAGCTAGTTGCCATTCCTATTAAGGCAATAAGCCACATCCAAAAAATTGCACCTGGGCCACCTAAATATAAAGCAACAGCTACACCTGCCATATTACCTGTACCAACACGGGCGGCTAAAGATGTACAAAAAGCTTGGAATGACGATATCTCATTATCGCCGCATTTACGCGAACCAAACATTACTTTAAACATATGTGGAAATTGGACAATTTGAATGAAGCCTAACCGAACGGTAAAAAACAGGCCTGCTGCTATTAATAAGTAGACGAGAACTTGGCCCCACAAAAGGGCACTTATACTATTTATTATGTCTGTCATGGATACTACCTAAATACATGAGTTAAAAAAGTGCTGGCAACTTACCACAACAAACAAAAAGAGTTTAGTTTTAAAGTGCAAAAAGCACAGTTATCAACAGGCTTTTGTGAGTAACTTGTGATCTAGTTGTGAGCTTCATCTGTGTATAAAATAAATCTAATTTTACTTAATAAAACGCTTGCGTAAGAATCGAATCTCCCTATAATGCGACCCCACTGAGACGGGACATGGCGGCGCGCAGCGGACATCGCATAGCAAGGCAGCAGCGGCTCAGAGAGTTAAATAAAACTTCGGTTTTTGAATCTTCTAAAAAGAAAGTTTAAAACAAAGTGTTGACTCAAAAAATAAAGGGTGTATTATTCGCATCCCTTGAGACGCTAAAGCGACTCAAAACGTTCTTTAACAATATAAAGCAATCATCTGTGTGGGCACTCGTACAGATTGAGTTCTAACAGCCAACCTACTTCGGTAGCGAGGCAAACAAATTAGAGTCTCAATTGAAACTGAGTGACCAACAGAATAATTACTTAGGTAGTTATTCAGCACAGTCAATTCAATATCGAAAGATATTAAATAAATTCAGAATTCATTGAGCTGTCGAAAGACATAAAACTTTTTAATTGAAGAGTTTGATCATGGCTCAGATTGAACGCTGGCGGCAGGCCTAACACATGCAAGTCGAGCGGTAACAGAAAGTAGCTTGCTACTTTGCTGACGAGCGGCGGACGGGTGAGTAATGCTTGGGAACATGCCTTGAGGTGGGGGACAACAGTTGGAAACGACTGCTAATACCGCATAATGTCTACGGACCAAAGG
>NZ_PNCW01000100.1:0-10656 GCF_005886985.1 Pseudoalteromonas sp. S3178
TTTTAGCTTTTAGCTTTTAGCAGAATATGTTGTTTATTTATTTAACAAATCAAATTTGGTTTGAATATTGGCTTGCGATGCACTTATATGTCGCTTCATCAGCATTTCGGCGAGTTCACCATCATGGTTTTCTATCGCGTTAATAATGGCTAAATGCTCGTCAAACGCTTTAGATACACGCGGCCCCACCATACCCATTTGAACGCGGTACATACGAATTAATTGATAAAGCTCATTACATAACAAATGTATTAAATGAGCGTTTTTACTACCTTTGATGATGCGGTAGTGAAAGTCTAAATCGCCTGCCTCTTGATAGTACGATTCGCCCTCTTTTACACGTTGTGTTTGCAAATGCTGATTAAGTAATTGCTTTAAGCCTTTTACTTCTTCGGGCTCCATATTGTCGGCAGCAAGTCTACATGCTAACCCTTCGAGGGAACTTCGTACTTGGTATACTTCAATTAAACGTTCTGCTGTAAGCGCAACTACGCGGCAGCCCACGTTAGCTTTACGCTCAACTAAATAACAGCTTTCTAAACGATTTAATGCTTCTCTCAGCGTGGCACGGCTTACACCGTAACGCTTTGCAAGCTCCGGCTCTGATATTTTGCTGCCTTGCTCTATGCTGCCCTCTACTATTTCGCGGCGCATATCTACAAACACTTGATCAGATGCTGTAGTAATGGGTGTATCGTTTAAAAAAGTTTGCGTCATGGCTTTATAAATAAATTGTCGACAATTGATGGGTTAACTATGTGCTTAATAAAAAACCATGTCAACCCTTTGCCCTACTTAAATGAGTAAAAAACACGCCTATTGTCGACACTGTTAATCTAAAGTCGTACATAACCACACTAAAAATGAACTAAAACCGCAAAGTGTCGACACAGCATCATCAAACAAATGCAGTATTTAACTCTGAAAAAACACTTTAAAAGTGCTAATATCACGCTTTATTTTTAATGTACGAGCCAACCAGTGAACGCCAACACTTATATTCCTGAGCACTTTATTGACGACGTAAAAACCTACTTACCCGCGCATTTAAATTTAGATGACTTTATTCAAGCGTGTCGTCGCCCTCTGAGAAAGTCTATTCGTGTTAATACATTAAAAATAACGATTGAAGAATTTTTAAAACGTTCTGAGCAAAAAAAATGGCAACTAACACCTATACCCTGGTGCAATGAAGGTTTTTGGCTAGAACGCCCAAGCGATGAAGAACAAAATTTAGCACTAGGTAATACCGACCTACATTTAAGTGGCGCCATGTATGTGCAAGAGGCAAGCTCAATGCTTCCGCCTATGGCACTAAAACAAAGCATTGAAAACCCAGGCTCACAAAATAACATCGTGCTTGATATGGCATCGGCACCTGGCTCTAAAACCTCGCAACTAGCCGCAATAATGAATAACCAAGGCGTGCTTGTTGCCAATGAGCTTTCGTCATCACGATTAAAAGTACTTAGCGCTACGCTTAAACGTATGGGGGTGGGTAACTGCGCACTCTCACATTTTGATGGAGTAATATTTGGTAACTATATGTTTGAATGCTTTGATAGCATTTTGCTTGATGCGCCCTGCTCTGGTGAAGGTACAGTACGTAAAGACGCTGACGCACTTAAAAACTGGTCTATTGAATCAAATATAGAAATTGCTCAAGTTCAAAAAGATTTAATTAAAAGTGCTTTTTACGCATTAAAGCCAGGCGGAACACTTGTGTACTCAACCTGTACACTTACCCCGCTTGAAAACCAAAACGTATGCAATTATTTACTTAGCGAATTTGGCGACTACATTGAGCCGCAATCACTAAATGACTTATTTGAGGGAGCCTATAAAGCAACAACCCCCGAGGGCTACTTACATGTATGGCCGCAAACGTTCGATAGCGAAGGTTTTTTTATTGCTAAATTTAAAAAATTAGCAAGCTGTAATAACCCAAATCAAACAGTAAAAAAAGGCGCGTTTCCGTTTAATGAATTTGATAAAAAACAAACAACATCATTTATGAGCGAGCTTAAAAAACAATTTGGTTTAAAAGCCTTGCCGGGTAATTTAATGCAACGCGATAAAGAACTCTGGCTATTCCCACAAGGGTTTGAAGCAGTGCAAAATAAAATTAAATACGCACGCTTAGGCATACAAATAGGCATGATTCATAAGAATGGTGTAAGGCTGACTCACGAGTTTGCTACCGTGTTTGGCAATGACTGCAAAAGCAATACCTATGCTTTAACAAACGAGCAAGCAAACGACTACTTTAATGGAAAAGACATACTCCTTGAAGAAGTAACAAAAGCAACCGGCGAAGTGGTACTCATGCTATGTGGCTGCCCAATAGGATTAGGTAAGTGGCAAAAAAATAAAATAAAAAACTCGTTACCGCGCGACCTTGTGCAAAATACCCAGTTAATAAGCTGGGTATAAACAAAAGTATAAAGATGCGCATAATTAATCTAATGATTTGTTATCAAATGTAACCAAGTGGCAAAATTAGTTATGCAATTCTAAGTGGGTTGACTAAACTTTTAGGTACTTTCTTCTTCTCCCTAGGAATTACGAAAGTGTATTTAGTTAGCGCAAGGCTCAACTAAGAGCCATTTGTAGCCCAGAGCTGTTAAAATGGCTCTGGGCATTTTTCTATAGTACTTTCTATAAAACCTAGCACTTACAATAATATAAATATCCATTGAACATTTATTATTTAAGCTGAACTCCAGAAATAGAGTTATCCTACCTTTATTTATTAACACCAAAATTTAAACTGGTAATAGAAACTTCAATATATTAGAAAGTACACTTTGATTTTACATAGCGACCAATTAAATATAATATTATAACAGAGTAAAAAATTTAAAATTACAGTAAAGGATTCGTAATTACCTTGGCACTATTGCCTTAATAATTAAAGGACTAACTTTTGAATAGAAGATTTGAAGCACTTGATGCATTTAGAGGGATTTGTGCGATCTCTGTAGTGATTTTTCATATGCATTTCGTTAACTCAATTACTGAATTAGATTTTTTTAGAGGTAGCGCAGTATTCGTAGAGTTCTTTTTTATTTTAAGTGGTTTTGTATTAGCACATGGTTACGGCGATAAAAAAGATTTAAATTTTAGAAGTTTTATGAAAGCCCGATTCTTCCGTATCTACCCGTTACATATATTTATGCTAACAGTATTTTTAATTTTAGAGCTAGGAAAATTATTTGCTTATAAATTCGGAGATATTTCATTTAACAATCCACCTTTTACAAACGATACATCAATTAATGAAATTATTCCTAACCTACTACTGATACATTCATGGACTTCTTTTACAGACCCTCTCAGTTTCAATTACCCTTCGTGGAGTATAAGTATTGAGTTTTACATTTATGCATTACTTTTTACTACTATAGCCTTTTTTAAAACTAGTAAAACTATTGTTTGGTTTTGCATCTCTGCTATTGCTTTTAGCTTAATATTTTTAAAATCAGACCTATTAGTAGAAAGTGTACTAAAAGGTTTATCTTGTTTTTTTGGTGGCACAGTAATTTATCTACTATTTAAAAAAATATCGTATTTTAGATTTCCTCTTACATTAGCCACTCTAATAGAGGTATTACTAATAATTCTAATAATTTTCGTTGTAAGCGTTAACTTTAAATACAAGTCATTAATTGCGCCTTTTTTGTTTCTTTTAACTGTATTATTTTTTGCATTTGAAGCTGGTTTAATATCAAAGTTATTAAAAATAAAAATGTTTCAAACCACTGGTAAGTTATCTTATTCAATATATATGACTCATGCTGCAATATTGTTTATCTTTAACTCTATTGGAATAGTTTTACAAAAAGTTACTGGTGAAAGCATAGCACCAATAATAAACTCACAACGCTACCTTGATTTTGGTGGGCAGCTCATAAATAATACTCTGATATTAATTACGCTTACAATAATAATCTACACATCAAAAATAACTTATAATAAGATTGAATTAAAAGGTCTTGCTTTAAACAAAAAACCAGAAAAATCATTTATCAAATTAACAGGTAGCACTTTGCGTTAATGAAAACAGTTAGCCTTATAAATTTGGCAATTGTTGTTGACTAGCTATACATAATCTACATTAAGAATGATAAATACTTATTATAAGATTAAGTGGTTTGATAGTATCAGTTAATACTTGTATAGGCGCTAATTTATATAAAACTCATTAACTTAAAATATAAACTCAACTCCTAGTTTACAATGTAAAATTTAACAACTTTATAAAAACACAAATATACTACCAAAATGCTATAAAGCCCCATCCTATTCAAAGACTTTAACATAAGTAACAGCTAGCTAAGTGTTTTAGTAATTTATAAGAGTGAAGCAGAGAGTGTGTTTATATTAATCATTAAATAACGAGCTAGTTAAACGTTTTGGGTTACCATAAAATAATTCAAGTGCTTTATCTTCGCCCAGTAATTCAGACACTATTTTTTTTGCTTTACTTAAAATTGGAGGTCTTCGTTTAACTGAGTGTGCGTCAGAGGCAACGTAACTCACTAAATTTTTCTGCAACATATCAAAGCTAATTGTTTTTGCACTGTCTCCCCATACCCCTTCCAAGCTAGATGCTGTTAACTGAAACTCACACCCTAATTGATTTAATCGCTCAATATAAAAAGGGTTTGCTTGTATATCTCGGTTACGCTCTGGGTGAGGTATTATTACTTTTATGTTTTGCTTTGCAAGCCAGTTAATAAATTTATCATAGCCCTGTGGAACATGTGAATGTGGTAGCTCCAATAATATACAATTAAATGAATCAATTTTGCCGATAAACGGAAGCTTATTTGATAAAACTAATGTCATTAGCTCAATATCAAGCCTCACTTCTGCAGCAACAGCAAGATTTATAGTAATACCATTTACCAAAGCTTGCGCTTTTAAGTTCTCTAAATCGTTGTACAGATGGGTCGTAGAATTATCAAATCGTCCAATATGTATATGAGGAGTAGCTACCATATGAGTTATTCCATCAGCTTGAGCCATTTTTAAAAGAGCTAATGACTCTTTTATATCTTTAGCGCCATCATCTAGATTAGGCAAAATGTGTGAATGAATATCAAACATAAATTATCACCTACTAAGAATTTGATTGCTCTGGCTTTTGCGAATAATCATGATAATCGTAATAGCCATGACTGTGTTCATCTTTACGCTTATTCATGTCGACTTGATTAAGTACTATACCTGCAACATGCGCTTTAGATTCAAATAAACGTTCAACACCAGCTTTAATAAGTTTAATACGTGTAACATCTGATTTAACAACATATATGACCGAATCGGCGTTTTGTGCAATTACTAAAGCATCACTTACAGCTTGTGTAGGTGGTGTATCAATAACTATGTGATCATATTTTTCTTTCAAAATATCAAGTACCTCACTAAATTGAGTACTCGATAAAAGCTCTAATGGATTTCCTGGAATTTGACCACTTGGCATAATAGCCACTCCCGATTGACCATCAATATGTACGCATTCCGGTAGTTGTTCAGTACCTACTATTAAATTACTGAGTCCAGGATGGAATACCGGAATATCAAATCGTTTTGCAATACTTGGTTTACGCAGATCAGCGTCAATTAACAAAACTTTGCCCATTTGCGCTAGTGACATTGCTAAATTAGCAGAAGTAGTTGTTTTACCCTCACCAGGAGAGCTGGAAGTAATCGCAATCACTTTATGTTCACGCTCGAGTTGAGTTAACAACAAACTTGTACGAAAGGTTCGCACTGATTCTGCAAACCGTCTAAAGTTGTCATCAAGGTATGCATGAATAGGAAAATGGCTCTTCCTTGGTATTTTTACATATGGTAATAATCCAAGCATACGCTGAGCAAGCTTACTCTCAACGTCACTTTTAGTTTTTACGGTATCATTTAATGCATCAAAAACGAAACTCATTACTGCTGCAAACCCAAAGCTAACGACAAAGGCCAGAATAATAATAAGCTTTTTGTTAGGCTTTGCCGGACTATTAGGCGCATAAGCTTGATCGGTAAATCGTGCAGCGGCAGAACTAAAATCACTAGTTACTTCTGTTTCTTTAGAGCGAGACAAAAACGTGTTAAAGATATTTCTATTTGTTTCAACTTCACGTTTAAGCTGATTATATTGGGTTTCTTTGCGGGTAATATCCTGATACTCAGCACGAATCTTAACTAAATCTCGCTCAAGCGCGCTAACAGTTCGCGTTATTCTATTAAGCTCTTTTTCAATACCTGTGATAAGACCTTTGATTTGTTTATTTAAGTTATCTTTCACCGTTTTAAGTTCAGCCTTTGCTGAAATTATTTTAGGGTGCTTCGGTCCGTACACTTCACCTAATTCACTTAATTTTCTCTCAACTATGATAACGTCACGTTTAACGTTTTGTATAACTTGGTGAGAAGTGATTTCAGGCATACTGCCTAACAATTCTAAGTTATTATTCCCGTACTCACTTATTACACGATTGATACTTTGCAAATTATTTTGTTCATTACGTGCAACAATTAATTGCTGCGATATTTGCTCAAGCTCTTGTGTAGCAAGACCTGCAATACCTTCAATATCTACCAATTTTTGTTGCTCTCGATATGCTTGCAGGCGTACTTCAGAATCATCTAATTGGATTCGTAGCTGAGACAGACGTGTATTTAACCAGCTAGAGGCTTGTTGAGTGATGCCCATTTTAGCGCGCATTTGACTTTCTATGTAAACTTGCCCAACAGTGTTAGCTACGAGTGCTGCCAATTTAGGATCACTCGATTGAAAGCTTATTCTCACCAATTGCGTGTTCCTAATTGGGGTTACATAAAGGCGAGACTTGAAAGCGCCTAATAAATTAAGCATTTCACGTTCAGATTGGTCTTCTGGTGAATAAACAATGATTTCTTTTTTATTAAGAGAAGGTATATGTTCTTTCAGTTTATTTTTAACCATTGCCTTTAACTGATTTAAAACAGAGGGCTTTCCTATAAAGTCGGGATGCGTTTTTAAGTCAAGTTTAGTGATTACCTCACGCGCAATACTGTCGGACTTCATTACCTCAAACTGTGTTAAATAATATTCTTTCTTGTTTGAATCTAAACCATATATTTCTTCAAAGCTCACTGCTTTGGCCTGCTCAGCCTCTATAAGTAAAGTTGCTGTAGCGATATATTTAGGTACTAACGTAAATGTCGCCATAATAGCAAGTAATGTAACTACTATAGAAAAAGCAAGAATTCGCCATTTAGCTCGCTTAATTACATTAAAATAGACGCCTAAATCAATAATATCTTCACTGTTTATTTTTTCATTTGTATGGTGCATTTACTACTGCCTTGTAAACTGCTTTAAAACAAGCGTTGTTCTATTTTTATGGTGTCGCCCGCTGCAATTTGGCTTTTTAAACTACCTTTATGTTGCTGCTGTTTAGTTTGTTCTTTAAAAATATAAATTTTGTCTATAGACGCACGTTCAGTTAACCCACCAGCAAGTGCAATAGCCTGATTTACCGTCATAGCAGGTTGATAAGGGTATGCACCTGGGTTTTTAACCTCTCCATGTATATAAAAAGGACGATATTCAACTACTTGAACATAAACATTAGGGTTGACTAAATAATCAGGGCGTAAACCATTAGCAATTACTTGCTCAACCTCAGAGGTGTTAAGACCTGAAAGTTTAACTTTACCCAAAAATGGATAGTTAACCTCTCCGCTGTTACCTAACAATGCAGTGACCTCCAAGTCAGGTTGGCCAAATACTTTAATTTCTACTTTATCACCTGCACCTAAAACGTAGCTTTGCTCTGATTGAGCAAAACAAGCACTACTAATTATTAATAGTGTAAATATAAAAATAAGCCTCATTAACTAGCCTTTAAAGCAAATGTAAAGTTAATACCAACAACTGTGCGATCAAACTCGATTGCATTTTGAGTAGAGTTTTTATCAATAAAGTCTACATAAGTAGAAACCATACCGAAACTATTTGTTACATAATTGAGACCTAAACGCAGACTTTTAGTTTTATCTTTACGACCAAAATCACCCGTGTATTTTTCATCAGTATAATTAAGGCTGGCGAGCGAACTCAGATAATCATTCCAATTATGAGTCCAATTAACACCATATAAACTTTCTTTGATGTAATCGCCTTGAACCACAGGATCTTTTGCTGCTCGACTCGTTAAAACTTGTAAAGTAGAGTAGCTTAATGGCTTCCAATTAACTTTAGCCTCCCAGCTCAAACCACTAAAGCTTTTACGCGCTGGGTTATCAAAGTCTTTATTTTGATAACCCAGCTTAAAAGAACCTGAAGTAAGTGCCGTAGCTTCCCACTGCATACCTGCTAACATTTTTATGTCATCAGAGTCACGAGATACCCCGCTAATTTCTAGCACGTCATAACGATAGTACTCTTGTTGAATTTCAATAAATACACGTGATAAAGCTCGTGTATTATAATAACCAGTAATGCCAATTGACGATTTATCGTAGTCACGATACTGAGATACTTCTCGAAAGTTTAAATATTTTTTATTTAAATAAACAGCATCAAGAGCTATTTGAGCTTTTGAGCTTTGAGCTCCATACTCATAGCGAGCTGTAAAATTTTGTAATTTATATTTAACAAGTTCATCAACGGTATCTCCTAACCCTTCGGTTAAGCCGCGACCTCTAGATTCGTATAGCCAATCAGCATCTCCAGTTACATCTAAACGATGCAGGCTCGTAAACTCTCTATGAATAGCAGTACCAATATTTACTTGAGTATAATTATCGATTGTATCTTTATTATGTAAGGCGCTACTCGTACCTAAGTCTAATTCGTAGCTATTAGGTCCATCTTCAATTAATGCTTTGACATTTGGTGTAATAGCCCAAACTAATCGTGACTCCTCTTCATCGGGAGTGCTGAAAAAATTACTATTACTACTGAGACCGGTTTTTAAGGTTGGAGTGATTTCTACTCCACTTTTTGTTATAAAACTACCTGCACTTAAATTACTTGCTGCGGCAGGGGCTACTACAGTTATACTAAGAAACGCACATAATGAAATAATTATTTTAGTATGCATTTGCATTTTTGAACCCTTTAAAAATTGTCATGAAAATGATTTGTACATCAAACCAAAGTGACCAATGTTTAATATAATGTAAATCAAATTCTACGCGTTTTTCCATCTTGTTCAAAGTATCAGTTTCTCCGCGCCAACCATTTATTTGTGCCCATCCAGTTATCCCTGGCTTTGCTTTATGACGTAACATATAGAACTCTACCTTTTTACGGTACTCTTCATTATGTGCTACTGCATGTGGCCGAGGCCCAACTATAGACATATCACCCTTTAATACATTAATAAACTGAGGCAACTCATCAAGACTTGTTCGACGTAAGAAACCACCTAAAGGAGTAATTCGTGAGTCATTTTTTGTAGCTTGAGTTACTACTGAACTATTTTCAGTAACGCTCATTGAGCGAAATTTCCATACTTTAATTTTACGACCATCCAGGCCATAGCGGTCTTGCTTGAAAATCACCGGACCTTTTGAAGTAAATTTTACTGCAAATGCAATAGCAATAAGGATTGGGGAAATCAACGCCAAAATAATTGAGGAGACAACTATATCCTCAGTGCGCTTAATAAACTCGCGAGCACCGATAAAAGGAGATTCAAAGACGCTCAATGTATCAAGCTCACCAACATGTTCGATACGTGCATGTATCAGACTTGACACTAAAAAATCGGGAATTATATGGACATCAACGGTTGTATCGCCAAGTTGCAGCAAAATATCTGCTATGCGTTTGTCTGCTTTCATTGGTAATGCTATATATAGAACACCAATATTACCATTTCGAGCGGCAGTAACTGCATCTTGTATCCTACCAGCTACATCATGTTTGACTGAATTTTCGAATAATCGCTCTGGTTTTCGGTCGTCATAGAAGCCTAAAAATTTAAAACCTAGCTCATCATTTTTATTGATTTCGTTGTATAAATGAACAGCGGACTCAGTTGCACCTACAATGGCAACATTTCGTAAATTAATACCTAACCGTCTTCTATTTCTTTTGAATAGATAAGTGGCAAGACGCCAGCCGTACATATATGCAACGCTGAGCAAAAACCACAAACCTAAACCAATACGAGAAAGCGAATCAGAAAATTTAAAAACAAAAGATATCAAAAGTAAAAAGGCAAATGAAATAAACAAAGCACCCCAAGCACACATGACCATTGTTCTAAATTTACCGGCCCGCCAAGATCTATAAGCAGATAATATTTCAGCACAATATAAAAAGCTTAGTGCAACACTGAGAACTGCCACCATATAAATAGGAGTAAGTTCTAAGCTATAAAATAAAGCTGAACATTGAAAAGCCGTAAATAATGCAAAAATATCGAATAATCGGTAAAAGTTCGCATCAGAAGAACCTGTTGGTTTAAATGTCCTTGAAGATGTCATACTATTAATCCCTATAGTTATCTTACAGTGAAACACGCTTACTAAAAGCAATTTCAATAATATATTAATGTACAGGAAGGTTCAATAATATAATCCTTTATACCTTAAATATTAAGAATGAAAAATAAAACCTATAAACAATGAAAAAAATAAATTTAAACAAATAAA
>NZ_PNCW01000101.1:0-1058 GCF_005886985.1 Pseudoalteromonas sp. S3178
TTTTAGATCAAGTGCGGTTACATATGCTTTTTTAGCAAGTTCGTGATCTGGTGCCACAATAAGCTTTAATTTAAAATCAAATAAATGTGCGTACTCTAGTTTGTCTGGTTCACGGATATCTGAGGTTAATACTAAATCTAGCTCATCACTTAATAAATCAGGAATAGCGTCGTAACTAAAGCCACGTTCGTAGTCTATTTTTATATCTGGCCAAAAATTATTAAACTCTTTAATCGTAGGCAGTAACCAATGAAAACATGCATGGCATTCTACGCTCAAACGCAGTTGTGAAATAGGTTGGTTAAGGCTTTCTTTTAATCTGCATTTTGTTGCTTCTACCTTTGGTAACACCTCGTTTGCGAGTTCCAGTAACAACATTCCCTGTGGCGTGAAGCGAACAGGTTGAGTTTTACGTTCAAATAACTGGCAATCTAATTTGTTTTCTAAGTCTTTTATTTGATGAGACAACGCCGATTGTGTCAAAAACAGCTCGCGTGCTGTATTAACCAAAGATCCAGTGTCTTTTAAGGTGGCAATGGTTTTTAAGTGTTTAATGTCTATCATCTTTAAAAATTCTCATGGTGAAAGTGAGTTCGGCTTAGATTAATTACATACTACGCTTTTATAAAAACCGTTTCAACGTCTAGATGGCTAAAATAGCCTTGTTTATTCTGATTTTCCTTCTTAATATTAAATTACTTAATGAAGACGTTCGTTTTACGGCTTGTTTGATGAGTTAACTATGAGCTTAGCTCATGTTTGGTTTAAATTTACATAATTAATCTGAACTATAAATAATAAATCTATATCAAGCAGCTAAATTACATGCTTATTAGGAACTGGCGGGGCTAAATGGATTGTTTTTTCAATGCGAAAGTGAATGTTTAAACCCGAGTTTGGGTAGTGAATACAATAATTTGTTTAGTAAAATACCTAACCAAATTAGAGGGGTATTTTAAAGAATGAATAAACGAAGGTATCTAAAATGCAAACGCTGATAGGCGCATAAGGCACTCTGCATTGCAATTACCTAATGCTTCATTTAATACCAATCCGCA
>NZ_PNCW01000102.1:0-482 GCF_005886985.1 Pseudoalteromonas sp. S3178
CCATGTTTTAGAAGTGAAGCAGGCAGCTACGGGCGCGATACACGTGGTTTAATTCGCCAGCACCAGTTTGATAAAGTTGAACTAGTACAACTAGTAAAACCAGAAGATTCAATGCAAGCGCTTGAAGAGCTAACAGGCCACGCAGAGCAAATACTACAAGCACTAGAACTACCATACCGTAAAGTAATTTTATGTATGGGCGACATGGGCTTTGGCGCAGCTAAAACATACGACTTAGAAGTATGGTTACCGGCGCAAGATACCTACCGTGAAATTTCGTCTTGTTCAAATATGGTCGATTTCCAAGCGCGCCGTATGCAAGCACGTTTTCGCCGTGAAGGTGCTAAAAAACCAGAGTTACTACATACACTAAACGGTTCAGGTTTAGCGGTTGGTCGTACACTAGTAGCCATACTAGAAAACTACCAACAAGCCGACGGCTCAGTTGTAGTACCAGAAGTATTACGCCCGTACATGGGTGG
>NZ_PNCW01000103.1:0-1896 GCF_005886985.1 Pseudoalteromonas sp. S3178
ATTACGCCCGTACATGGGTGGGCTTGAAATGATTGGTAAAGCTTAAAAAACGAGCTGCCAGCTTTAAGTAGAAAAGCCGCTGTTCTAAACGAACAGCGGCTTTTTTATTTTAAGTCTCTTGTAAAAATATAACCTATGTTTGACTTTCAAATATTTTAGGTATTATAGTGTTTCTATAATAGGGGAAAGGAATTGTAAACTTAACCAAAGTTTTCAATCATATAGATTGTCATGGAGTACATTAATGGAAGCAGCAGTTGCTAAAGGTAAGAATAACAACCTTACGTTAAAAATCTTTGAAGAATACTTACATAAAGATATCGATAAACCGACAGTTAATTTTAGGATGAGGACTGTTGGTCCCTCGAGACAAGGCCCAAGTAGAAAAATTAAGGTTCATAACGGAGCCCATAGAGCAACTTGGGCTAAAAGTACCATTAATAGTCGTTTAAGAACTATTAATATAAATGTTTTCCTAAATTTCAAAAAAAATAATTTAAGGGACGGTGACTATAAAAAGTTAAAAGGACTTGCTGTAGATGGAATCAAGAAATATTGGTCAAATAGTATTACAGTTGCAGGTGTTCGGTTTAACGTAATAGTAAACCCATTGTATAAAAACAGCGCAGATGCGATTCCTGTAGATCTAGAAATTGAAGAGACCCCAGATTATGGCCGTTCATCAAACCCTTCAATTTTAGGTATAGATGCAAGCTTTAAATACCAAAAAGGATCTAGAAAAGCTGGTATACCCGAAGAAATGATTAATGAAGAATTTAAATTAGTTTCTGCTCATGAATTCGGACACTCAATTTTAATGTATGTTGGAGGGATTAGTTTATCTTGGGGCCATAAAGGTAGCAGTAATACCCTTTTACAGAGTGTGAAATCATCTACTCCAGGCTATCCGAAAAAAGGTAAAATTGATTTAATGAGATACTATAATGAAACTAAAAATAATGCTGATATGAAACAACGTATCACAAACAGTATTGCTTTTGAAATTGATATAAAAAGGTTAATCTGGAGTTCTGAAATTGTATGGAAAAAATAAAAAACTCAGCGCTAGTGTTTTTATCAATATTTGTTCTTACTGCATGTTCAAGTACTTACTGGGCAAGTGTTAAAAATTCGACTGATGAACACTTATTATTAAAAGCGGTTTTTAAAAGCGAGTACGGAACTCAAGTGATGGAAATGCCTTTAAAATCAGGTGAAGTAAATGTATGGCAATATCAGCAGTCATCTAACGAAGCAAAAACAATGGATAAAAATTTAACTTCATTGGAAATAATTAGTAAAAGTGGCTGCCATATAGTTTTTACTAAAGAAGAGATTAGAAAAAAGGTAGAAGATACAATCCGGCAAATTGAGATACTTTCAAATGATTTAAATAGAGCATGCGTGGATTAAGAGGTTTACTACAGCACTTGCTCTTCATTATTACTACAGACCTATAATCATTTTTTATAGAGAAAACGGGTGTTGTTATGTCCGATACAACGACAGACAAAATTTTAAATCAGGTTGCTTCATCTAAGTAAAATACTTAGTAGACATTATAAATGAAACTAGAAGCAATTAATTAACATCCTTAAATTTCTAACGCAATACATGCTAGACACCCACACAGACACAAACGGTTATACAGAAATGTATGTACCGTACTTAGTAAACAGCGCAAGCCTTTACGGCATAAGCCAATTACCTAAGTTTGCAGGTGATTTGTTCCATACATTAGGCCTAGTAAACGACGACGGTGAACAACAAGCTGGCTTTAGCTTAATTCCTACAGCAGAAGTACCGCTTACCAACAGCGCACGCGACGAAATTTACGAAGAAAGTGATTTACCAATTCGCTTAACTGCACACACACCATGTTTTAGAAGTGAAGCA
>NZ_PNCW01000104.1:0-1231 GCF_005886985.1 Pseudoalteromonas sp. S3178
TGGACTTCCCAGCTTTCGCTAGACAGTTTTTAACTCAGAATAATACGCTTCTTCAAACTTAGCTGGTGAAACACCGCCTGTATGTGAGTGGCGCTTTTTTGGATTGTAAAACATTTCTATAAAATTGAATATCTCAGCTTTCGCATTTTCGCGTGTCGAGTATATCTTACGCTTAACTATTCGCTTTTTAATTGTCGCAAAAAAGCTTTCAGCAACCGCATTATCATGACAGTTCCCAGCGCGGCTCATCGAAGGCACAAGATTGTGTTCTTTCATAAATGCGAGATAGTCAGCGCTACCGTATTGGCTACCTTGATCACTATGCACCATTACCTGAGCCTTCGGTTGACGTTGATATACAGCCATCAGCAGTGCGTTTAGAACAAGGTGCTTGTCTATATTTTTATCCATCGACCAACCCACAATACGCCTAGAGAATAAGTCCATTACTGTTGCCACATATAAAAAACCTTCATAAGTTCTTATGTAAGTTATGTCGCTCACCCATGATTGATTTGGTGCTGGCGGGTTAAATTGGCGCGCTAATAAGTTATCTGCAATCCGCGATGTCTTACCGCCTTTAATATGGCGACGCTTATACCCAATTTGCGCTTTTAGTTTATGTTGGCGCATGATCTTAGCTACGCGATTAACACTACATTGCTCACCAGCTTCACGTAAATCTGCGTGTATCCAAGGACTACCGTAAGTGCCACCACTGGCAACGTAAAACTCTCTAATAAGCTTAAGCAAACGATTATCTTCGATTGCTCTGTCACTCAATGGCTTCTTTAACCATGCATAAAAACCACTGCGATGCAGTTTAAAAATGCGGCACATCGCCGTGATAGAAAACTCATCTTGGTGATCACGAATGAAGCCGTACTTTACTCGGGGTTGCTGGCAAAGTACCTTGCGGCCTTTTTTAAAATATCCCGTTCCTCCGTGACACGTTTCAATTGTGCTTTTAATTTAGCGATCTTCAATTTTTCATCGGATGATTGAACGGCTTTAGGTTTATCTGATAATTGGCTCCGCCAGTGATATAGCGTTTTGGTAGAAATATCTAATCGTTCAGCGACTTCTGCAACTGAATATCCGCGCTCAGTAATTTGTTTAACAGCCGCTTCTTTAAACTCTTGGGTATAACGCTTGCCGTTGCTCATAAAACACCTCTTTTTAGAAGTTACAATGTAACTCATTAAGTGTCTAGCAAACTGTGGGAAGTCCA
>NZ_PNCW01000105.1:0-1231 GCF_005886985.1 Pseudoalteromonas sp. S3178
TGGACTTCCCAGCTTTCACTAGACAGTTTTTAACTCAGAATAATACGCTTCCTCAAACTTAGCAGGTGAAACACCGCCTGTATGTGAATGGCGTTTTTTTGGATTGTAGAACATTTCTATAAAATTGAATATCTCAGCTTTCGCATCTTCCCTTGTCGAATATATCTTTCGCTTAACTATTCGCTTTTTAATTGTCGCAAAAAAGCTTTCAGCAACCGCATTATCATGACAGTTTCCAGCACGGCTCATCGAAGGCACAAGGTTATGTTCTTTCATAAATGCGAGATAGTCAGCGCTACTATATTGACTACCTTGATCGCTATGCACCATTACCTTAGCCTTCGGTTGACGTTGACATACAGCCATCAACAATGCATTTATAACAAGGTGCTTGTCCATATTTTTATCCATCGACCAACCCACAATACGCCTAGAGAATAAGTCCATTACTGTTGCCACATATAAAAAACCTTCATAAGTTCTTATGTAAGTTATGTCGCTCACCCATGATTGATTCGGTGCTGGCGGGTTAAATTGGCGCGCTAATAAGTTATCTGCAATCCGCGATGTCTTACCGCCTTTAATATGGCGACGCTTATACCCAATTTGCGCTTTAAGCTTATGCTGTCGCATGATCTTAGCGACACGATTTACGCTGCATTGCTCACCGGCTTCACGCAAGTCTGCATGTATCCAAGGGCTACCATATGTGCCGCCACTGGCTACATAAAATTCTTTAATCAGTTTCAATAAACGATTATCTTCAAGCGCTCTATCACTTAAAGGCTTTTTTAACCACGCATAAAAACCACTGCGATGCAGTTTAAAAATGCGGCACATCGCCGTGATAGAAAACTCATCTTGGTGATCACGAATGAAGCCGTGCTTTACTCGGGGTTGCTGGCAAAGTACCTTGCGGCCTTTTTTAAAATATCCCGCTCCTCCGTGACACGTTTCAATTGTGCTTCCAATTTAGCGATCTTCAATTTTTCATCGGATGATTGAACGGCTTTAGGTTTATCTGATAATTGGCTTCGCCAGTGATATAACGTTTTGGTACAAATATCTAATCGTTCAGCGACTTCAGCAACTGAATATCCACGCTCAGTAATTTGTTTAACAGCCGCTTCTTTAAACTCTTGGGTATAACGTTTGCCTTTGCTCATAAAACACCTCTTATTAGAAGTTACAATGTAACTCATTGGGTGTCTAGCAAACTGTGGGAAGTCCA
>NZ_PNCW01000106.1:0-1076 GCF_005886985.1 Pseudoalteromonas sp. S3178
TTGAACAAATTTCAATCCACACAGAACAACACGCCCGAGTAAGGATATTAATGTTTTTCTCTAAAAATAAACAAAACGAAATCGCCTCTTTAAAAGCTGAGCTTTATCCACTGCAGCAAGTGTGGGAAGGGCTTTACCGTGAGATGTTAGTTGTTAATATTCTTTACGATGGGCGTATTTCCCATGCTAATGACTTATTTTTACAAAAGCTTGGTTATGATGAAGATACGTTAACTAATAACCCATTTAATGATTTTATTACTGAGCAGTCTCGCCAATCTAAAGATTTTGCAAGCTTACAAAAAGCAATTAAAGCAGAAGGTCACTGGGGTGGTACATTACAAATTACCCGCTTTGATGGCAAAGCAGAATGGTTGCGTTTAATAGTACACCCAGTGAAAGGTGAGCAAGATCAGCTTCTTTATTTTTCTATATTTGGCAGTGACTTAACCAAAACTATTACGGCGTCTCGTGAGCAAAGCGACACAATTAAGGCAATTTATCGCTCAATGGCAGTGATTGAATTTGATTTAGAAGGTCATGTATTAAAAGCAAATGATCAATTTTTGGCAGCAATGGGTTATCAAGAAAAAGAATTAATTGGTAAACACCACCGAACATTTTGTGAGCCAGCAGAAGCTAACTCACAAGAGTATCAACAGTTTTGGAAGAAACTACGCGAAGGGCAGTTTATAGCTGAGCGTTTTAAACGCGTTGATAAATACGGAAATATTGTGTGGCTTGAAGCCTCTTACAATCCAATTTCTAATGATGCTAATGAACTTTATAAAGTGATGAAGTTTGCAACGGTTATTACTGATCAAGTTAATCAAGAAATAGCTATATCGCAAGCAGCGGAAATTGCATATAACACGTCTACTCAAACAGATAAAAAAGCAGAGCAAGGCGCTGGAGTAATTAAAGACACTGTTGCAGTAATGACTGAACTTGCGATAAATATGGAGCAAGCAGCCAGCGAAATATCGGCACTTGATCAGCAGTCGCAGCAAATAGCAAGTATTGTACAAAGCATTAGTAGCATAGCTGAGCAAACAAATTTACTTGCTTTAAATGCT
>NZ_PNCW01000107.1:0-511 GCF_005886985.1 Pseudoalteromonas sp. S3178
CGTGTTATGCCATATGCACGGCACAACGAAGTAAGCTTTACTTGCTGGTTTTCTTTTGCGCGCGTGATAGCTCGGATATGTACTTTTTTCGCAAGCCTGCTCCGTATTCTTCATCCATTATATTAATCATTTCATCTTTGATTAAATCCTTTAGGCGTAACTCTTCTATCTCGCGCTCTAAACGTTTAATTTTTTGAGCTGGAGTTTCTTTCGATTTAGGCATGTTGGCTATATAAGTTGGTTTAGACCAATCTAATTTACCATGTTTTCGCAGCCATACCAGAACGGTACTACGACCTTGAATGCCGTAATGACTTTGCGCTTGTTTATAAGTGAAGTCGCCTTTTTCTACTTGCTCAACAATAGATAATTTAAAGCCTAATGTATAATCTCGCTGAGTACGCTTAACGTCTTTAGTTTTAGTGGTTTTCATCAGGAGTTCGGGCTTTTGCGTTTAGTGTTATGTCTTGTCCTGAAATGTGTTTACACATTTAGGACTTATTTTATGAAA
>NZ_PNCW01000108.1:0-3815 GCF_005886985.1 Pseudoalteromonas sp. S3178
ATGCGGCTTAGTATTTTTTGACAACTGACAACTGACAACGTGTTTACTTATGATATCCCAAGCACGTTTCTACTTCGTTTTTAGAGCCTAAAATAACCGCTACACGCTGGTGGATGGCATCAGGTTGTATATCCATAATACGCTCCGTACCTGTTGAGGCTATACCACCGGCTTGCTCTACAAGCATAGCCATTGGGTTTGCTTCGTAAAGTAAGCGTAGTTTATTTGGTTTATTTGGATCTTTAGTATCTGTTGGGTAAGTAAATAAACCACCACGGCTAAGTACACGGTGCACGTCGCCAACCATGGCTGCAATCCAGCGCATATTAAAGTTTTTAGCGCGCGGGCCTGTATCGCCTTCTAACAAATCATTTATATAGTTTTGCATAGCTGACTGCCAATGGCGCTGGTTTGACGCATTAATGGCAAATTCGTTGGTATCGGCAGGTATAGTGGCAAAGTCTTCTGTTAGTAAAAAACTACCTTGGGTTTTATCAAGAGTAAACATGCGCGTACCTTTACCTGTTGTAAGGGCAAGCATAGTTGATGGGCCGTAAAGCACGTAACCCGCAGCCACTTGCTTGTGGCCAGGCTGCATAAATATGCTTTGATCAGCTGCATCTGAGCCTTCAGGCGCTTCCATAATCGAAAATATAGTACCTACCAGCGAGTTTATGTCGGTGTTTGATGAGCCATCAAGTGGGTCAAATGCAACTATATATTTAGCGTCTTGATTACCGGCAACAGTGTAATCTTCTTCTTCAGAGGCAATTGCTTTAACTGTGCCTGATTCCAGTAAAATATCTTTTAACAGCTGATTAGATAACACATCGAGCTTTTTTTGAGTTTCGCCTTGAATGTTTTCATCAAGGGTTGAGCCTAAAACGCCTGAAAGTGCACCTTGGCCAACACGAAACGAAATTTCTTTACATGCCGCTAAAATGGTTCTAATTAACGACAAAAGTTCTCTTGGGCAACCGTCTTCTAGTAATACTGGAGGGAGTCTACGCATTATATTTTCCTGATAACGTGTACTAGCTAATCATAATGTGAGAGAGATTAACTTAGTGCGCTGAATTTCGTCTTAAATAACTGTATTGTTTAAATAGCGCCCTATAATGGGACCACCTAATCGTACTTAAAACGCCAATAACAAAGATAAGATTATGAAAAAAATACCACTAATAAGTTACATATTCTTTACTGTGCTGTGCTCTATCATAACTCAAGCGCACGCAGCAATTAAGTCAATTGATGAATTTACTACGCAAATGAATCACTTTCCGGGCTACTATTCGTTTTTTTACGATACCCAAAACGGCAAAGTTTATTTAAAAGTAGATAAGTTTGAACAACAATTTTTACTTCAGCAAAGCTTGCCATACGGGATTGGCTCAAACGATATAGGCCTTGATAGAGGGCAACTTGGTAATACGCATCTTGTACAGTTTGAGCGTTTTGGCGATAAAGTAATGCTGCGCGCTGTAAATACTTACTACCGTGCTAACACTACTAATAAAGCCGATCAGCAAAGTATTAAAGAGGCATTTGCATCAAGTATACTTGCAGGCTTTAAAGTCGTTGCTCAAGATAAAACAACCGCATTGATTGACTACACACCGTATTTATTAAGTGATGTACACGGTGTAAGCCGAACGCTTGCTGCGCGTAAGCAAGGGAACTTTAGCCTTGATGAATCACGAAGCGCGGTTTACATGAAGCGTTCAAAAGCGTTTTTAAAAAACACCGAGCTTGAAGCAGTACTCACCTTTAAGGGCACAAAGCCGGGTAAATTTGTTCGCCAAGTCAGTGCCGATGCATACGCACTTACTGTGCATATGCATCATTCACTCATTAAATTGCCAGATGATAACTACTCGCCGCGCAAGTTTAACCCGCAATCTGGCTTTTGGAGTATTGAGCATAAAGATTACGCAGCGGCGCTTGGCGAGTCTATGTTTGTGCGCTATATACCGCGCCATCGCTTAGCTAAAAAAGATCCTAGTTTACCTATTAGTGAACCCGTAGAGCCTATTGTTTACTACCTAGACCCAGGGGTTCCTGAGCCAGTTAAAAGTGCTTTACTAGAAGGTGGTAAATGGTGGAATGATGCATTTAGTGCTGCAGGGTACAAAAACGCATTTGTAGTAAAAGTATTACCAAGTAATGCAGATCCTATGGATATTCGTTACAACGTAATTCAGTGGGTGCACCGCGCTACACGTGGTTGGTCATACGGAAGCTCTGTAATAGACCCTCGCACAGGTGAAATATTAAAAGGGCATGTAACGCTTGGTTCGCTGCGTGTACGCCAAGATATATTAATTGCCGAGGCACTTGCTGCCCCTTATTTAAAAGGTAATGAGGTCGCTAAAAATTTACAGGCTATGGCGCTTGACCGTATTCGCCAATTAAGTGCACACGAAATTGGCCACACTTTAGGGATTTCTCATAACTTTGCCGCATCAGTAGGTGATAGAGCCTCTGTTATGGATTACCCACACCCACTACTTAGTTTTAATGAACAAGGTAAGCTAGATGTAACGCGCGGCTACGCAAAAGGCATGGGCGCATGGGATACTCAAGTAATTAAATATGGCTACAGCGACTTTACCAATCAAGACGAAAGCGCTGCACTGGCAGCAATAATAAAAGAAAATAAAGCCAAAGGCCTTGAGTTTATATCCGACAGCGACGCGCGAGCAAAAGGTGGTGCTCACCCAACGGCCCATTTATGGGATAACGGTACCAACCCATCACAAGAGTTATTAAGAGTACTCGACGTTCGTAAAAAAGCACTTGCGCAGTTTGGAATAAATAACATTAAAACGGGTGATGCACTTTCGCAATTAGAAGAAAAACTAGTGCCACTTTATTTGTTTCACCGCTTTCAAGTAGAGGCTGCAGTTAAGTTAATTGCAGGCGTAAACTATGAGTACGAACTACGAGGTGACGCCCCCGTAAAAGGTGCGCAAGTCGTTTCAAAAGAGCTGCAGCAAGAAGCCGTTAATGCTATTTTAGCCACGTTTAAGCCAGGCAATTTATTGCTACCTGAGTCGGTGTTAGCGCTTATTCCGCCAAAGGCATATGGCGAGTCTAAATCGCGCGAAAGTATAATAGGGCGTACAGGCTTAACGCTTGATGCAATGGCACTACCAGAGGTTGCGGTAGAGCATAGTTTATCGCTTTTATTAAATCCGCAACGCTTAAACCGGTTAGCGCAGCAACAAGCACGCAGTAACGATTTTTATAGCTTAGACAACATGCTAGAGCAGTTATATAAGCAAATATTTAAAGTTTCATCACCTAATACGATGGCGGGTAAAATTACTCAGCGTACACAGTATTTAACTACTAAAGCATTTGCTGATTTAGTTGCTAGTAATAACGTAAGCCCAGAGGTGCAAGCACAAGTTCGTTATTATTTAGTTAAGCTTAGCGAAGATTTTAATCAAAACTCAATGCTGAGCAACACAAGTACTGGCGAAAGTGCGTTTAAGCAATTTTTAGTAGAGCAAATTAAATTGTTTTTAACTAAAGGCGAATGGCCAAGCAACTTTAAAGCTTTACCAATTCCACCAGGTTCACCAATTTAATATAAAATTTAGAAACTCAACTTTTTGTAAATTACAAAGTAAAGCACCTAGTATACTCATGCTCGGTGTTTTACTGTGCTTTGATAGCTGATAGCTGATAGCTGATAGCTGATAGCTGATAGCTGATAGCTGATAGCTGATAGCTGATAGCTGATAGCTGATAGCTGATAGCTGATAGCTGATAGCTTTACTTTTACTTGCATAAAGTTGGTTTTTTGT
>NZ_PNCW01000109.1:0-2964 GCF_005886985.1 Pseudoalteromonas sp. S3178
CCTTCACGCTGCCCATGGGCACCTAAATTAACCAGTACGCCCAAGTCTTGCAGCTCTTTTGCTACACGTGCGTTATTAAAGTGATTATAGTGATGATCAGGCGCTTTTACGCGGCGCATAGAGCGCGGTAATAATTGATTTTTAGGCACAAATTTACTTAAACGTGGGTGGTTCCACACATCCGTTTTATCATACCAATAGTTTTCACCCCATATACCTCCGTAAGCAACAACTAATGTAGGTGTATAGCCTACATCACTTTGCGACCATAACTGTTTTATATCATCGTAAATATGCTCAACAGGAATAGAATGTTCAATACCTGTGTGGCCATCAACCACCATACTTAAGTTATGTTGCAATAATGAGCCGCCTTCTGGCACTACCATCATTTCAAGTTCACGCCCGGCTTCAATTACTTGCTGGCGCTGCTCACGCCGTGGTTGGTTATACGATTTAACACTAAACGCCCCCACTTTTTTAAGTCGCTCTAAATGAAATTTAGCATCCTCTAACGAATCTATGTGTGACGTATAACCCGGCATATTTGCGCCATATAAAATAGTCCCAGTTGAGAAAATACGCGGGCCAACAATCATCCCTGCCTTTTGCATTTCACTGGCAGTAAATATTTCTGTTGTATCATTTGATGGGTCATGAATTGTAGTGACACCCAGCGCTAAACCTGCAAAGTTTTTCCAATTTTGCTGTGGAATTATTTCATCACTTGCTTGAGAGCCATGTGCATGCGCATCAACAATACCAGGCATAATCGTTTTACCTGTTACATCAATTACTTTTGCATCTTTTGGTATGGTTACTTCATTAACTGTACCAATTGATTTGATGTGCTTGCCATCTGTAATTATCACACCATTTTCGATGACCTTTTCGCCATCCATGGTAATAATTTTTGCGCCTTTTAACGCAATCATGCCTTTAGGCTCAGCCATTTTTTTACTAAAACCAATGCGTTCACCGCTTTTTACTTTAAAGTCAGCATCTTCGGCTTTATTAATTGCAAACATTCCCTCTAAACTTGCATGGTAAAGCTCTGGGCCTAAAGTCCAATAAAGCGTATTGCTTTTAGTATTCCAGCTAATGTTTTCACCCGCACGAGCAGACAATTGCTCTATAGGGAACTGGCTATCCTTAGGGCTTATATTAATTGTTGAGCCACTTTCTACAAAAGGTGTTACAAACACTTTAAACCGCTCAGCAAACGCTAAATATTTACCATCTGGTGAAACTCTAAATTCAGTTGCATGCTCAGACTCATAAAGCTTACGTATTTTTTTACTTTTAAGATCTACTACGCTAAGCGTTGGTTTTGGCCATGGGCTCATAATAAAAACGCGATCACTTTCATCACCAAACTGTGGTTGATACCCGCTTTTAGAAATCAGCTCACTTTTACCACCTTTAACGCTTACGCTATAAATGCCTGGGTTTAAAGACCACTTAGGGTTCAATATGCTGCCACCTGTGGCTTTTCGGTACACAACCGTTTTACCATTTGGGCTAAATGTTGGCTCTACATACTTACCAGGCTCTGTGGTAATCGTATCGCCACGTCCGCTGCGCGACGATACAACGCGTACCGTGCCTTGCTTGTTATCATTCCAAGTGGTGTATACGATTTTTTTACCATCACGAGAGTATTGCGGGAATAACTCATAATGCTCACTTTGTTTAGTTAAACGTTTAATCTTACCCGACTCTAGATCACGTTTATAAATATAACCAAGTGCTTCAAAAATGGCCGTTTCGCCATCAGGGCTTACCTGTACATTTCGTAGCATTTTTACATCAAACTCGTCGGTATCTAAGTTTTGTGTAAATCGCACTGCTTTTTGAATTTTTTTACTGGTTTCTACTTTAAATGCAACGGTGCTAACTGACTTGTCGCTAACGTCTAACTTATGAATAGTACCACCAGCCCAAAAAACGAGTTCTTCGTTATCTGGCGTCCATGCAATGGTTGGATAAACACCATGAATTGCCCACGTTTCTTGCATGTCACGCTCAAGTTTATCGTAAAGCTTAGTGTGCTCGCCGCTGCTTAAATCGTATAAATAAAGGCTGGTTTGAAAGTCATCGCGCTTAATGTATGCTAACTTTTTACCATCGGGTGACGGTGTGGGCCTTATAGCTCCCCCCATAATGTCAATAACAGTTTCTATCTCGCCCGTTGCACGGTCGTAGCGTTTAATTTTATAAATACCGGCTACTGAATCTTTTGAATAATGAAAAGTTTTACCAGGCGTTGCATCATGTGAAAAGTAAACATAACGCCCATCTGGGGAGAACATTGGCTCACCTAAATCTTTTTGATCGTTCTCGCGCTTAGTAAGCTGTACACCTTTACCACCCGCCTTATGATAAAGCCACACCTCACCAGCTCCCAGCGAGCGGCTTGCAGTAAAGTGTTTACGTGCAACTAAGTAATCGCCATCAGGGCTCCATGCGGGGCTGTTTAAAAGCCTAAAGGTTTCATCAGTAACCGCGTGTTGATTTTCGCCATCTAAGTCCATTGTCCAAATATTATCGCCGCCACCTTGATCTGACGTAAACGCAATACTTTTACCATTGGGACTAAAGCGAGGCTGCATTTGCCATGCAATATCAGAGGTGAGTTTTGTTGCTGTACCGCCCCCCATTGGCATAGTGTAAATATCACCGAGCAGGTCAAACACAACTGTTTTTCCATCCGGGCTTACATCAATATTCATCCATGTGCCTTGTTCAACGCTAATTGCAGCGTCAACAAACTGGCCTTTAGGAGAATCTACTTGCCATTTTTGTTCATCTTTTTCGGCAGCATTTACATGCCCTAGAGCCAATGACACTGAAAGTGCCAATATTGTATGAAGCATTTTTTTCATGCGTTTCTCGCTTGTTATTGTTGCAGTTAAATCTATTTTACATGATTGCAACAAAAACAAGCCTAACTTGCCAGCGTTA
>NZ_PNCW01000011.1:0-14011 GCF_005886985.1 Pseudoalteromonas sp. S3178
TATTATCCAGAGTTCAGGTTACTTAATCACTTCAGGGCTAAACGTGGCAGTTAGCTGCGTTAAAACCTCTGGTTTATAACAACTAAATAGCGAATTTTCGTCTAGTTTAGCCACGTTTCTCTTACCCAAAATATATTCGTCAGTTAAGCGAGTTAGCATTACAGGTAAATGATTTAACAGCAGGGAGATAGTGATTGATTAACCGAGGTGTATGCTCGAGCGTATTAGTTGCTAACCTTAGAGGACGTTATGGGTATTTAGGCTGCCCTAAAAACGAGAAAAGGGCCAAAAGGCCCTTCGTGTTGCAGCAAGTAACACATTCTTTTTTATAGCGTAAAGTCTACTGCGTATGCTACGTATACTTTAACATCTGACTCATCCATGTCGGTATCAGATACACCAAAGGTAAAGCCATCTTTTGAAATTGATACGCCGTAATCAATAATATTATCGTCGCCAATAAAGTCACCAGAGTAATGACCTAAGTGAAGGGCCATTTCTGTACCATTGCTGCCAACAGCAAAACCGTAATCAGCAGTTAAGTAAAGTGAATCACCAAAGTCAGTACCATCACCATCAGCCGCTGAAGTAGCAAGTATTGCTGCGCCAAAGGTAAAACCTTCTACACTAATGCTACCGTAAATTTCAGAGAAATCAGCATCTGCCTCAGAAGCCGCATCTGGGTATGCATAGTAAATGTAACCGACATCGTAGCTAAAAGTGTCGTTAATATCACCACCAAAGCCAGCGTATAGGTCTAGCTCATAAGTCATTTCGTCGGCCCATGAAGCATTTGATACCCAAGTACCTGCATAAAAGCCAGACTCATCTGCGTAATCAATACCACCAGAAACAGCAGCATCTCCCCCAGTTTGCTCTTGTCCACGCCATAAATAATTAGACGTTGCCGCTGCGTTTGCTGTTACTTCAGCATGTACAGCTGTTGACGTTAAAGATGTTGCACCCATTAATGCTATTGCGCTAATAGCGATGGTTTTTTTTAGTTTTAACATGTCCATTTCCCGTTATATGATTTGTGCTCGCCAAGGTTTTTATTATGTATTCGCAACCCTTTGGCTGGCGGCCTTTTATTGTTTAACTAACGGTATAATTGCACTGTATGTGCCAGCTCAATAAAATTATATTAAAAATGGTTTTTTGTTGAGATAAAACAGATGCTTGAAGGTTTTCTATTAAAGTAAAGTATTATAGGTAGGGAGGTGTTGCGCACACTGCTGGTGCATAATTTAACCTAACTGCACCAGATAAATACAGTTAGGTTAGAAGTTTTTAGCCAAATATAGTGCGCATAAGGCTAATTGTTTCGTTTACGCCGCGACCTTTTTGAACTTCGCTAATGATTGAATCACGCTTAGTGCGAATGTGTTCTGGGATATCATCGGCGGCAAGGGCGCGATCTACTAAAATCTCTGCAGATTCTTTGCCTCTACGCTGCGTCTTTCCTGTAGTTGATGTGCTTCGCTTAGGCTTGCTCAGTAGCTTTATGTAGTTAGAGTTATCGGCTGTGTTTTTATCAGCGTAGTAAAAAAAGCAGGGTAATAGCGCTTTAATAGCAACAAGTTGTGTTTCTAATTCATTTGAACCACTCGCCATTTTAAACCACGACATAGCGTGTATGCTTTGTACAATATCTTGCCAGTAGCGCTCAAAATCACGATTATTTAATTTAGTAATACCAAGTGCGCCACATAGGGCATCAAGTCGGCTATTACTAATTGGGGTAAATACATCAGGGCGACGCATAGCTAACAAGCGAGTAGCTGGCGCTAATGTTGGCTTTTCATCAGTGGCATTAAATGCACTTAAGTAACCTACAACAAATTGTTGGTAGTCATGTTGCTCTACATCACCTTCGAGAGGAATGTGACTTAGCGCATCATCAAATGCACCAGGTAAGTCTGCTAGCATTTGATGAAAACCCTTCGCGCTTTTAGTTGAGGCGAACCATTCAACATCAAAGTTATACGTACTTGGGTCTAAGGCAGATGTATGCTTACCGCTAAAGGTAAGTAAATCTTCAGGGATCATTTCTTTTAGTGATTGCTGGCGAATAGTGCTTATATAGTTTGTTAAACGCAGTTGCTCTTCAAGAGCAATAAGCTCTTTATGTTGCTCTACAAACATACTCACTACTGGCCAAGGCGCAACACGTAAAGTTTTTACCTGTAAAAAGCTAATTGCTGATATGAGTTGGTCATGTAACTTTTTTAAAACGGGGAGCTGTGGCGTTTCAAGCAAGTCGTAATTAATACGATCTTTACTTGCGCTCAGTAATTCGTAGCACCAACCTAAAAAATCTTCCGGGTGGCTTTCTACTTTCACGGCCATTAGGTTTAGGCTGAGTTCTGAAGCTTGCTTCAAAATATTTTGATAAATTTGACTTTCTTGCTCGCCTAGCGCCATTTTTGACGGTGAAATTAGCAGTTTTTTCATGCTTTGAAGACTCTCCGATTAGATACATTTTTTAGCTGCTTCATTTTAGCGTAAATACACCAATAGCAACAGGGGCGTGCATCATACATAACAAATTAATGTATGCAATATTGAGAAATTTCAATAAGTACGATAGATATTAACTTGCCTTTTTTTAAAATTGTATGTGTCAGTTAAGCCGTTTTTCAGCACAAATTCATTTTTAGGTAAATAAATTGCCATAAAACGCTTTTTTATCATAACTACAATGATTTTAGGGCTAACACTCGCTATGATAAGAACATTATTTGCACGTTTGAAAGGATGATCATGAAAACCTTACTTAAAATTGTTGGTGTAATACTTCTACTTTGTATTGCATTAATTGTTGCAGCTCCATTTTTGATCCCTACTGATACTATTTTTAACAAGGTATCTGAGCAGGTTGAAAAAACAACAGGGCGCACGCTTACTATAAATGGTGATAAAACGCTTAGCGTATTTCCTTCATTAAAATTAGAGCTTAACGACGTGCATTTTGCCAATATGGAAACCGGCTCGCGTGAAGATATGGCAAGTATGGAGCAGTTGGCAGTTCATATACCTTGGTTTTCATTATTTGGCGGTGAGTTTAAGCTTGATAAATTTGTAATCAATGAACCCAATATTTTATTAGAAACCGATAAAAATGGTAAAGCTAACTGGCAACTATTTGATGCTGTAGCAGAGCAACCTCAAGCGCAAACCGAATCAGGAGAAGCAATTAAGCTACCTGATAACTTTGATATTGAGCTAGGTGAAGTGGCTATTTACGGCGGTACATTTACATACTTAGATGGACAAACCGGTGCTAAGCAGCAGATTAGTGATTTAGAGTTAGCTATTTTACTTCCTTCTCTTCGCAAAACATTAGAAATAAAGGGTGGTATTACTTATATGCAAGAGCGTTTTGAGCTTGATATAACATTAGATACACCGGCTAAAGCGATCGAAGGCGCTACATTTGATGTTACACAGAGTCTTGACTCTCGTTTAGTCGATTTAACGTTTAATGGCAGTATTGCTCAGCAAGGAAAAGATATTAAGGGCGAGTTGGCACTCAGTGGTAACTCTGTTAAAGACTTAGCAACTTGGCAAGGGGTAGACTTAAATGCCAAAGAAAACGCGTTTAATGCCTTTAGTGTAAACGGTAAAATGCATCTTGCAGGTGAAACTTTTAATCTTGAACAGTTAATCGCTACATTAGATGAGCTGGAAATAAAAGGTAAGAGTAAGCTTAATTTAGGAAGTCGATTGGCCGTTAACGCTGATATTGACTTAGGCATGCTCGATTTAAATCCATACCTACCAGAGACAGTAGCGAAGCAGGAAGAGCAACAGAGTGCAGAACCTAGTGAAGCACAACCTATTGTTTGGGATGACACTAAAATTGATTTAAGTGCGTTAAATGCACTAGATGCCAATGTAGTTATTCGTTCAAGCGGTTTAAAAGCGAATGATATTGAGCTTGGTGCAAACCAATTTACAATGGCACTTAAAAGTAGCGTGGCTAAGTTAAGCCTTGATAGCTTTTCTGCATATGAGGGCACTGGTAAAGGGGTCATTAACATTAACGCCCAAAACACACCTTATAAAATAACCACTAATTTTGATTTGTCAGGCATAGATGCACAACCATTATTAACTGATGCCGCTGGATTCGATAAGTTAATGGGTAAAGGTTCATTAAATTGGAACTTAACGACCACGGGTCAAAGTCAAAAATCATTTATTAGTGCATTGAATGGTAAATTAGGCTTTGAATTTGCTGACGGGGCAGTAAAAGGCGCAAACATAGCTGAAATGGTTCGTAAAGGTAAGGAGCTTATTACTGGTAATCTTGGTGCGGTAAGTGAAGGGCTAGATACCGGTTTTGAAGAATCAGAACAAACTGATTTCTCAGCGCTTACAGGTAGCTTTAATTTCACTAATGGTGTGGGGAACAATACTGACCTTTCACTAATTAGCCCATTAATTCGTATTTCTGGTGAAGGCGACGTAGATTTACCAAAAACAAATGTAGATTACCGCTTAGTTACAGGCATTGTTGATTCTATTGAAGGGCAAGGTACTACTGATGATAGTACTGGGTTTAAAATACCTCTACGTATAAAAGGCCCATTCCACGATGTGGGTATTAAATTAGACGTGAGTAATGCGCTTAAAGATGAAGCAAAGCAAAAGCTAGATGACGCCAAAGAAAAGGCAAAAGAAAAAGCTAAAGATAAAGTAAAAGATAAACTAAAAGGTTTGTTCGGTTAAAAAACGTAAATAATAAACAAACAAGGCGCTTTAGCGCCTTGTTTGTTTTGTAACCACCTGTAAAATAGCTACATAGCCGTAATTACTCAATTTTAATTCCCATCTAGATTAAATTAATTAAAAAATAACCTATCGTTACCCCCTCAATGCTGGTACAATTGCCCGCCCTTAAGAGACAACTCGTTTGTTTTTGAATGGGATTTAATCGAAATGTCTGATTTTTAAACAAATTTTAGACACGTTGTAATTACTACACCGGAGGTCATTAACATGATCCAAATGCAAACTCAGCTGGAAGTTGCTGATAACAGCGGCGCTCGCAAAGTGCAGTGTATAAAAGTCCTTGGTGGTTCACACCGTCGCTACGCAGCGATTGGCGACATCATTAAAGTTTCTGTAAAAGAAGCTATTCCTCGCGGTAAAGTGAAGAAAGGTGATGTTAAAAACGCGGTAGTTGTGCGTACCAGAAAAGGTGTTCGCCGTCCAGATGGTTCTCTGATCCGTTTCGACAGCAACGCGGCTGTTATCTTAAATGATAACTTGCAGCCAATTGGTACACGTATTTTCGGCCCTGTGACTCGTGAACTTCGTAATGATAAGTTCATGAAAATCGTTTCACTAGCCCCAGAAGTACTGTAAGGAGCCAATCATGGCAGCAAAAATACGTCGTGATGACGAAGTAATCGTACTAGCAGGTAAAGACAAAGGTAAGCGCGGAAAAGTGCTTTCAGTTGTTACTGAATCTGGTCGAATCTTTGTCGAAGGCATAAACTTGATCAAGAAACACCAAAAGCCGGTTCCACAATTGAACCAAGCTGGCGGCATTGTTGAGAAAGAAGCGTCAATGGACGCATCAAACGTTGCGATCTTCAACTCGGAAACGGGTAAAGCGGATCGTGTAGGTTTCAAGATTGAAGATGGTAAGAAATTACGTATCTTTAAATCTACTGGTAAAACTATCTAATAGTTGGAGTAGAATGATGGCGAAACTGCATGAAGTATATAAAGACAAAGTAGTTTCTGAACTTCAAGAGAAGTTTGGTTTCAGCTCTGTCATGCAAGTCCCTCAGATCGAAAAGATCACATTGAATATGGGCGTGGGCGAAGCCCTAGCTGACAAGAAGATTTTAGATAACGCAGTAGCGGATCTAGCAGCAATCTCTGGTCAGAAACCTCTAATCACTAAAGCACGCAAATCTGTTGCTGGCTTCAAAGTGCGTGAAGGTTACCCAATTGGTTGTAAAGTAACCCTACGCGGCGAGCGTATGTGGGACTTTTTTGAGCGTTTGGTATCAATCGCTATCCCACGTATTCGTGACTTCCGTGGCGTAAGTGCTAAGTCTTTTGATGGACGTGGTAACTACAGCATGGGCGTACGTGAACAAATCATCTTCCCAGAAATCGATTACGATAAAGTAGACCGTGTACGCGGTATGGATATTACTATCACTACTTCTGCGAAATCTGATGAGGAAGGCCGTGCGTTGTTAGAAGCGTTTAACTTCCCATTTAAGAAATAAGGGTAGGGTTATGGCAAAGAATTCTATGAAAGCGCGCGAAGCAAAGCGCACAAAACTAGTTGCTCAGTATGCTGAAAAGCGTGCGGCACTAAAAGCTATCATCAGTGATGTTAATACATCTGAAGATGATCGTTGGGACGCGGTACTTAAGCTACAAGCTTTACCTCGTGATTCTAGCCCTGCACGTCAACGTAATCGTTGTAACATTACGGGCCGCCCACATGGTTTCCTTCGCAAATTCGGCATGAGCCGTATTAAAGTTCGCGAAGCAGCTATGCGCGGTGAAATTCCTGGCCTTAAAAAGGCTAGCTGGTAATAGAATCATGGGAGTAAGACTATGAGCTTGCAAGATCCTATCGCGGATTTGTTTACACGTATCCGTAATGGTCAATCAGCGAAGAAAGTATCTGTAACGATGCCAACTTCAAAGCTGAAAGTAGCATTAGCTAAAGTACTAAAAGACGAAGGTTACATCGCAGATTACGCTGTTAACAGCGAAGCGAAACCTGAGCTTTCAATCGAGTTAAAGTACTTCGAAGGCAAAGCTGTAATTGAAAATATCCAGCGTGTAAGTCGCCCTGGTTTACGTATCTATAAGAAACGTGACCAATTACCTAAGGTAATGGGTGGTCTTGGTATCGCTATCGTATCAACTTCTAAAGGCCTAATGACAGACCGCGCAGCACGCAGTGCTGGTGTTGGTGGTGAAATCATTGGTTTTGTAGCTTAATCGGAGGGGAACTATGTCTCGCATAGCAAAGGCACCAATTAATGTTCCTGCCGGTGTAGAAGTTACATTAAAAGGCCAGGAAATCACAGTTAAAGGCAAAAACGGTGAACTTACTCGTACTATCAACAACGCTGTTGAAGTACAAGTTAACGACAACGTTATTACAACTTTACCTCGTGAAGGCGTAGCTAATGCATGGGCTCAAGCAGGTACTGCTCGCGCTCTAATCAACAACATGGTTGTTGGTACGCATGAAGGTTACGAGAAGAAACTTCAGTTAGTAGGCGTTGGTTACCGTGCAGCAGCTAAGGGTAAAGTTTTAGACTTAACACTTGGTTTCTCGCACCCAGTTAATTTCGCAGTTCCAGAAGGAATTACGATTGAAACTCCAAGCCAAACAGAAGTTCTAGTTAAGGGCGTAGATAAGCAGTTAGTTGGTCAAACAGCTGCTAACATTCGTGCATACCGTAAACCTGAGCCTTATAAAGGTAAAGGTGTTCGTTATTCAGATGAGAATGTACGCCGTAAAGAGGCTAAGAAGAAGTAAGGTAAGACGATGGATAAAAAAACAGCTCGTCTACGTCGTGCTAAACGCACTCGTAGAAATTATATTGAACAAGGCACAACGCGTCTTGTTATCCACCGCACGCCACGTCACATTTATGCTCAAGTAGTTACTGCTGAGGGTAATGTACTGGCTGCTGCTTCTACTGTTGAGAAAGCTATTAGCGAAACAGTTAAAGGCACCGGTAACGTTGAAGCTGCGCAAGCAGTTGGCAAAGCGGTTGCTGAACGTGCGGCTGACAAAGGCATCGAAAAGATTGCTTTTGATCGCAGTGGCTTTAAATATCACGGCCGTGTGAAGGCGCTAGCTGATGCTGCGCGTGAAGCCGGTTTGCAATTCTAGGAGTAGACTATGGCTAACGTAGAAGCAAAGCAACAACAGCCTGATCTAGCTGAAAAGCTAATCGCGGTGAACCGTGTGTCTAAAGTAGTTAAAGGTGGTCGTATCTTTAGCTTTACTGCACTAACTGTAGTTGGTGATGGCGCAGGTAAAGTAGGTTTCGGTTATGGTAAAGCACGTGAAGTTCCAGCTGCTATTCAAAAAGCAATGGAAAAAGCACGTCGTAACATGATCAACGTAGACCTAAATGGCAACACATTACAGCATCCTGTTAAGGGACGTCATGCTGGCTCACTAGTGTTCATGAAACCAGCATCTGAAGGTACTGGTATCATCGCAGGTGGTGCTATGCGTGCAGTACTAGAAGTTACTGGTGTGCAGAACGTACTTTCTAAATGTTACGGTTCTACTAACCCAATCAACGTAGTACGTGCAACGATTTCGGCTCTTGAGAATATGAATTCTCCACAGTCAATCGCTGCAAAACGTGGCTTACGTGTAGACGAAATTCTGGGGTAACCATGGCAAATCAAACTGTAAAAGTAACACAAGTAAAAAGCTCTATCGGTCGTTTACCGAAACATAAAGCTACATTACGCGGTCTTGGTTTACGTCGTATCAATCACACTGTTGAGTTAGAAGACACAGCATGTGTGCGTGGTATGATAAACAAGGTTTCTTACATGGTTAAGGTAGAGGGTTAATTCGATGCATTTGAATACACTTTCACCTGCTGCAGGTTCTAAAACTGCTCCAAAACGTGTTGGTCGTGGTATCGGTTCTGGTCTTGGTAAGACTGGTGGCCGTGGTCACAAAGGTCAAAAATCACGTTCTGGCGGTAAAGTACGCGTTGGTTTTGAGGGCGGTCAAATGCCTATGCAACGTCGTCTACCTAAATTTGGTTTCACTTCTCGCAAATCGTTAGTATCTGCAGAAATAAACCTTTTTGAAATCGCTAAAGTTGAAGGCGATGTGGTAGACCTAAGCGCGTTACAAGCAGCTGGTCTAGTTAAAAAGAACGTTCTGTTCGTTAAAGTTGTTAAATCTGGCGAAGTTTCACGCGCTGTTACCGTTAAAGGCCTTAAAGCCTCTAAAGGTGCTCGCGAAGCTATTGAAGCTGCCGGAGGCAAGGTAGAAGACTAAGGAAGTACTAATGGCTAAACCAGGTCAAGATACACAAAGTGCACAAAGTGGACTTTCGGAATTGAAGCGTCGATTACTATTCGTTTTAGGTGCTATCATTATTTACCGTCTAGGTTCATTTGTGCCAATCCCTGGGATTGACGCCGCTGTACTTGCCGATTTCTTCGAGCAACAAAAGGGCACCATTGTTGAGATGTTCAACATGTTTAGCGGTGGTGCGCTTGAGCGAGCTTCAGTGTTAGCACTGGGTATTATGCCGTATATCTCGGCTTCGATTATTACGCAACTATTAACGCATATGTATCCTCCGTTTGTAGAGCTTAAGAAAGAAGGTGAGCAAGGGCGTAAAAAAATTAGCCAGTACACACGCTACGGCACGCTTGTGCTTGCTACTATCCAATCAATCGGTATTGCTACTAGCTTACCGGGCATGATGGACGGGTTAGTTGTTAACCCTGGTATGGGTTTCTATTTCACCGCAGTGGTGAGTTTAGTAACTGGTACTATGTTCCTTATGTGGTTGGGCGAACAAATAACAGAACGCGGTATCGGTAACGGTATTTCAGTTCTAATATTTGTTGGTATTGTAGCTAACCTGCCGTCTGCTATTGGTTCGACAGCCGAAATGGCGCGCCAAGGTGATTTGAATGTTTTTGTACTGTTGATGGTTGCGATTATAGTATTCGCTGTTACTTATCTTGTAGTGTTTTTCGAACGTGGGCAACGTCGTATCGTTGTTAACTACGCTAAACGCCAACAAGGTCGTCAGGTATTTGCTGCTCAAAGCACGCATTTACCACTAAAAGTAAACATGGCGGGTGTTATTCCACCAATCTTCGCTAGCAGTATAATTCTGTTCCCTGGTACTATTGCCAGCTGGTTCGGCCAGGGTGAAGGTCCGGTCGCTGATGTATTACAAGCAGTTGCAACTACGTTGACCCCAGGTCAGCCGTTGTATTCACTTGTACTAGCTGCGGCTATAATCTTCTTCTGCTTTTTCTATACAGCGTTGGTTTTTAACCCGCGTGAAACAGCAGATAACCTGAAGAAATCTGGCGCATTTATCCCAGGTATTCGTCCAGGTGAGCAGACATCTAAATACATTGATAAAGTGATGACACGCCTGACATTGGCAGGTGCTTTGTATATAACCTTTATCTGTCTGGTGCCCGAATTCATGACTATGGCATGGCAAACGCCATTCTATTTCGGCGGTACATCAATTTTGATTATCGTTGTAGTAATCATGGACTTTATGGCACAAGTACAGACTCACCTGATGTCTCATCAGTATGATTCTGTGCTGAAAAAAGCGAACCTTAAAGGCTACGGTCGATAAGGTCAGTTTACGGAGTTGAGCAATGAAAGTACGTGCTTCCGTTAAGAAAATATGCCGTAACTGTAAAGTTATTAAACGTGCTGGTGTAGTACGCGTAATTTGCAGTGAGCCTAAGCATAAGCAAAGGCAAGGCTAAGTAAACAGTCGTGCAGGCTGAGGTTTCTCGGCCTGTGTTTTTAGTTGTGATTTGGTCTTCGTTTGAGTATCCTTACGGGCTTTTCAAACTTATGATTACCAAATTCAAATATAGGAGATGTGTTAGTGGCCCGTATCGCTGGCATTAACGTCCCTGATCATAAACATGCAGTTATTGGTTTAACAGCTATTTATGGCATAGGTAAGACTCGCTCTAAGGCTATCTTAGAAGCGACTGGTATCGCCGAAACCACAAAAATCGGTGAACTTTCAGACGAAATTCTTGACGTACTGCGTGATGCAGTTGGCAAGTACACTGTAGAAGGTGACCTTCGTCGTGAAGTTACTCTAAATATCAAGCGCCTTATGGACCTTGGTTGTTTCCGTGGCCTACGTCACCGTCGCTCTTTACCACTTCGTGGTCAAAGAACAAAGACTAACGCGCGTACCCGTAAGGGTCCTCGTAAGCCTATTAAGCGATAAGGGGATAGTATTATGGCTAAGACACCAATTCGTCGTAAAAAGGTTAAAAAGCAAGTTGCTGATGGTATGGCTCATGTTCATGCGTCTTTCAACAACACTATTGTAACGATTACCGACCGTCAAGGTAATGCACTATCATGGGCTACTGCCGGTGGTTCAGGTTTCCGTGGTTCACGTAAATCTACACCATTTGCTGCTCAGGTTGCTGCAGAGCGTGCAGGTACTGCTGCTCAAGAATACGGTTTAAAAAATCTAGAAGTTTTCATCAAAGGTCCAGGTCCAGGTCGTGAATCTGCTGTACGTGCTTTGAATGCTGCTGGTTACCGTATTACCAACATTACTGACGTGACGCCAATACCACATAATGGTTGTCGTCCACCGAAGAAACGTCGCGTTTAACAATAGGTTAGGAGAAATAACATGGCAAGATATTTGGGCCCTAAGCTCAAGCTGAGTCGTCGTGAAGGTACTGACCTGTTCCTTAAGAGCGGCGTAAGAGCTATCGACTCTAAGTGTAAACTTGAGACTGCACCTGGTCAGCACGGCGCTCGTAAAGGTCGCTTATCTGATTACGGTTTACAATTACGTGAAAAGCAAAAAGTACGTCGTATCTACGGTGTATTAGAAAAGCAATTCCGTAACTACTACAAAGAAGCTGCTCGCCTTAAAGGTAATACAGGTGAAAACTTGTTACAGCTTTTAGAGCAACGTTTAGACAATGTTGTATATCGCATGGGTTTTGCTAGCACACGTGCAGAAGCACGTCAGTTAGTAAGCCACAAAGCGATTCTAGTTAATGGTCGTGTTGTGAATATTCCTTCATACGTAATTACTCCAGAAGATACTGTAGTAATCCGTGAGAAGTCTAAAACACAAGCACGTATCATCGCTGCTCTAGAGTTGGCTGAGCAACGTGAAAAGCCGACTTGGGTTGAAGTTGACGGTAAGAAATTGGAAGGCAGCTTTAAGCGTCTACCTGAGCGTTCAGATCTGTCTGCGGACATTAATGAACAACTAATCGTCGAACTTTACTCTAAGTAAAGTTAAGAGTTAAGAGAGGATAAAATGCAGGGTTCTGTTACAGAATTTCTAAAACCAAGGTTAGTCGACATCGACGCTATCAACCCAACGCGTTCTAAAGTAGTTTTAGAACCACTAGAGCGTGGCTTCGGTCATACTCTGGGTAATGCCTTACGCCGTATACTGTTATCATCTATGCCTGGATGTGCAGTAACTGAAGTTGAAATCGACGGTGTATTGCATGAGTACAGCGCGAAAGAAGGCGTACAAGAAGACATCATTGAAATACTATTAAACCTTAAAGGTTTAGCAGTAACGTTAGAAGGCAAAGATGAAGTTTTTCTGACCCTGACTAAATCTGGTGTAGGCCCTGTGACTGCGGCTGATATTCAGCACGATGGCGATGTAACAATTGCTAATCCAGATCACGTTATTTGTCATTTAACGACAAATAACAGCGAGATCAGCATGCGTATTCGTGTTGAGCGTGGTCGTGGTTATGTGCCGGCATCTAGTCGTTTATCCTCTGATGACGATGAGCGTCCAATTGGTAGGTTGTTGCTTGATGCATCATTCAGCCCAGTTGAACGTATTGCGTACTCGGTTGAATCAGCCCGTGTTGAGCAACGTACAGACTTAGACAAGTTAATCATTGATATGGAAACAAACGGCACTTTAGATCCTGAAGAAGCGATCCGCCGTGCGTCTACTATCTTAGCTGAGCAATTAGATGCATTCGTAGATTTACGTGATGTAACTGAGCCAGAAGAGAAAGAAGAGAAGCCAGAATTCGATCCTATTCTACTTCGTCCAGTTGATGATCTTGAACTAACAGTACGTTCAGCAAACTGTTTGAAAGCCGAGCAAATTCAATATATCGGTGATTTAGTTCAGCGCACTGAAGTTGAGCTTCTTAAAACGCCTAATCTAGGTAAGAAGTCTCTAACTGAAATAAAAGACGTGCTAGCTTCACGTGGTCTTTCTCTAGGCATGCGCCTAGAAAATTGGCCGCCTGCAAGCCTAGCTGAATAATCTAAATCACTATATTAGTTTAGTTAGAAGGATAGGGTCATGCGCCATCGTAAGAGTGGTCGTCAATTAAACCGTAACAGTAGCCATCGTAAAGCGATGTTCAGCAATATGGCAAGTTCTTTGGTGAAACACGAAATCATCAAAACTACTTTGCCTAAAGCGAAAGAGTTACGCCGTGTAATTGAACCTTTAATCACACTGGCTAAGACTGACAGTGTAGCAAATCGCCGTTTAGCATTTGCTCGCACGCGTGATAATGAAGTAGTTGGTAAATTGTTCAGCGAAATCGGTCCTCGTAATGCGGATCGTCCAGGTGGTTACACTCGTATTCTTAAGTGTGGCTTCCGTGCTGGTGATAATGCACCAATGGCTTATATTGAACTAGTAGGTCGCCCAGCGACAAACGAAGAAGTTCAAGAAGACGCGCAGTCTGCAGAGTAAGTCTTTAAAGAGACACCAAAAAGCCGAGCTTATGCTCGGCTTTTTAATGCCTGTAATTTACAAATAACATTTCTGAAATAATTATATTTACCTATCACCTATCACCTATCACCTATCACCTATCACCTATCACCTATTACCTACTACCTACTATCTATTTAATTACCCCCTATTTCTCTAGTCACTCAAAATCCAGCTGTATTACTAGATGACTCAGTGAAAGTGAACAAGCGCCAACGTTAGCATTCACGTAACACAATAAATCCAGAGTTCTTACAATAATCACCTATCAGATAGGTACACGTAATAGATTTATCATCAAAAATTCAGGTTAAATAGCGTTATTAGATAAATAAAGCTTACTTTTAGTTGTGTTTTTGAGCGTTTAGCTCAAATACTCAGCGAACAGTCATTTATTTCACGTTTTCTTCAAAAAAGGGTTGATCTGTTTTCGGATCTCCCTATAATGCGACCCCACTGAGACGGCAGAGCAGGCAACGCTTAGCGAGGCAAGCAAACCACTTAGTGAG
>NZ_PNCW01000110.1:0-5785 GCF_005886985.1 Pseudoalteromonas sp. S3178
GCGTCGTATCGCCAAGCACACCGAGCACGGTAAAATTGACTACATTTGGGATAACGACCAGTTAATCGGTGAATGCCAGCACGGTGAATATACCTGGTATATCAACCTGCCAAATCAGTTTCACCCAGTCGCACTAATTAAACAAAGTGAGGTGTACTACTACCACCTAGACCAACTAAATACCCCACGTTTTGTTACTAATAACAAAGCAGAAGTGGTATGGGAAAACCAAGCCGATGTGTATGGCTATGAAGAACCAGAAGTCGAGCCTGTCACTAATAAAGAACATACCTTCACTCAGCCAATTCGTTTTCAAGGGCAATATTTAGATATCGAGAGTGGTTTACACTACAACCGTTATCGCTACTACAGCCCCAAACAACAACGCTTTATAAACCAAGATCCGATTGGTTTAGTGGGTGGGATAAACCACTATCAATATGCGCCAAATCCGGTGAATTGGGTTGATCCGTTTGGGTTGAGTTGTAAGGAAAATGGCTGGAATACATTTTTAAAAAATACCAAAGGGCATTTTAATAGCACCACTGAAGCGGCGGATAGCTACAAAAAGGTAAAAGAAGTTTTACTTACTCCTAAAGCTGAGCGGCCAGATCCGTCTACATATCTACCACAATCATATATAGATGCACATATAGCCCAGTTTAATCAACAAGGTGCAGGTTTTATTTCTATTCAAAGTTGGATGCTAAACCCTGAATATCCCACGTTACCGCCAAGAAAGTTTGTAGGGCTTAAAAGTGAAATGGACGCTATTATCGCTAAATACACTCAATCAGGAAATGATTGGAGAATACTTAGAGATGAACTTAGTTTAGGCGAAAACACAGACTTAAGTAATGATGAAATTACGTATATTACAGTCGAACCTGGCGATGAGCGATTTGAGTATGATATTCCAAATGGTCGCGAAGGTGGTGCATACGATGGAGAATGGATCCCAGGAGGCAAAACTAAAGGCGGAATAACAGAGGCTGCGTTAATTAATTCCGAGACTGTCGTTCACAATAACAGTCTTGAAGAGCTATCGAATAGCTTTAAAAGCTCGAAAAGCTTAGATAACGATGAAGTAATTGATGCACAGAAAGGCCAAACTTTAAAAATTTGGAGTGCTCCGGTCAAAGTTGATGGCAGGCGTGTTTTTCAGCGAAATGATTTATTTGATCCTAATAAAGTTGATGGTGAGAATCGTACTAATATACAGAGGATGAAAAAGGGAAGGCCTCCGATCGGTTATGATGACCAACCCGTGAATCTTCATCATTTAATACAAAGAGAGCCAGGAACAATAGCTGAAGTAGGTGGTGAGTTTCACTCTAAAAAAACTAAAGTTTTACATGTACCACAATACAATAAAGTAAACGGTGAATGGGTAGCTAGAAAAAATTATAGCTTTAGAGCTCATAATGGGAAAAAATCAACATGGCCTAAAACTAGAACTGGTAAAGTGAAGCAGACAGATGCTCAGAAAGCTTTCACAAAATGGAGTTCTAAATATTGGATAAAAAGATCAGAAGGGTTTGAGTAATGAGTACAATTTTAGATGTTCAGTCAATGTTATCAGAAATGTCTTCTAACGAAGATATTTCAATTGGAGTAACTCATAGTAGTGAAGAGATAGCGAATGCAGAAGCCTATTTAAATGTTTCCTTGCCGGAAGAGTATAAAGCTTTCTTAAAAAAAATAGGTTATTTATGCCTAGGCTCTTTAGAGTACTATGGGTTGACTAGAAGTAGTGATTTTAGCACTGCTGGTATTCCTAATTTTGTATGGTTCACAGCAAAAAAGAGAGATGAGATTAACCTACCGAAGAGCTTGATAGTTTTTCAAAACTTGAACGATGAGATCTATTATTGCTTAAATGCATCTCCAAAAATGGAATCTTTTGGTAACGTTATTGTTTGGAATAACCTTAGTAGAACAGTTGATGATACTTTAGAAATAAGTTTTTTGGATTTCATAGTTGGTGATATTGATGAGTACAAAGACGAATATGAGACTTGAAAATACTCTCTTTATAATTTTACTTTAGTTAGGTTACATATGAATAATTTATTTGCAGCTGCTTTAAAAACGAATGAGACAAATAGCTTTTTTCGTGGAGAAAAAAACTACTTTGTAAGAACCCCTGACTTTGACCAACATAATCATGGTGCAAACCTTGGCGGGCATGTCGAATCTTTTTTAAAAGCGAGTAATGATAACGCTGAAGTTTTCGATGAAGCTTTTATTAAATTTTTGGAGTCTTTAGAAGTAACTAAAGAAGATTTGACACATTTTATGGCCAATCTTTCAGCGTTCTTTGCTTTAAAAAATAGAGATAGATTGGAAAAGTCAACACTCTTTAGAAGCCCCAATAGCACCGAGTCAAAATTAGTTAAAAGCTATTTAACAAAGATATCAAACACTGATATATATCTTACTGAAAAAGATAGGTTATATATACATGCAAATTTTATCTCTAAAAATGGTAACGATTTTTTATTAAATACATTGAAAGAAATAGACAAGGGGTAGGTTGAGCTTTCCATCTTTCAGTAACTTATATTTAGATATTAAACGAGCTATATAAAAACTCTAAAAAGGACTTTATTGATGTCATCAATCAGAATAACTCAACCTGTTGGGTTGGGCGGCACTAACAGTTTAAATGATGTAAAAACGGTACAAACGGCTTTGAATAAATTACTAAAACTTATTCCACCTACGCAAGCTTTAATTGTCGATGGTCGCTTAAACCCTCGCCCAGAAAACTCAAAAACTATTGCTGCTATTAAGTTATTCCAAAGCAAAGTGTTAAACATGGTTCGTCCCGATGGAAAAATTAATGCTAACGATGCTACTTTTCGCAAAATTAATGGAAAAGCTTGCATTATATTACTCTCAAAAAGCAGGAATGAAAGATCCTCAACTTTTTTTGAACGATGTAATAAAACCAACGCTGTTAAAAATCGGCTTATCATCAAAAAAAGCAGAAACCTTATTGCTGGGTACAGCGATTCAAGAAAGTCGATTGAAGTATCGTCAACAACTAGGCGGTGGACCTGCGTTGAGTTATTTTCAGATAGAGCCTGCGACTCATGATGACATTTGGGATAATTACCTAAGTTATAGAGGAGAGTTAGCATTAAAAGTTAAAAGCTTAATGACTACTGAAGATAAGTTAAAAGAGCTAAAAGAGAATGATGCCTATGCATGCGCCATTGCTAGAGTCCACTATTTAAGAGCACCAGACGCCTTGCCAGAAGCTAATGATACTAATGCGCAGGCACAGTATTGGAAAACTTATTATAATACGCCTCTTGGAAAGGGAACTGTGCAAGAGTTTATTCATAATTGGCAAACATATGGAGTAAGCATATGAATGTTTTTAAGGCCTTAATTTGTACTCTGCTATTAACGTTAAGTCATATCGCTTTCGCGTCAGAATGTTTAAATATAAAAGTAACTAAGCCTATAAAAGTTGATGACAAAACAGGGCTATTGCAGTCATTGAAGTTTGAGCAAGTTAAATTACTCCACAAAGATAAGTCAGGTATTTGCTTGCCTACAAGGGATACCTACATTTTGTCTTTTAGTGAAGGGATCCCTTTTATTGCCACTCGATTAAAAGGTCACACGCCAGAAATAACATTGCTCGAAAAAGGCGAAAATTATTATGCATTAATAAAGTTTTTTACAGGTAACAAATTGCAAGTACTAAAGGGATATCAAGTCATCAACTCAGAGCTATACGCACTCGCTAACTTCACTTTAAGTAGTAATGTAAGCAATATTAGTATTGATGAAGGGGTTATTAGCGTAAAGAATACTGAGCTAGTTGAAGAGCTCTCCATTGATTCAGTTACACTTTACAACTTTGATTTATCAGGTGTGTCAGTTAAGCATTAAGTAATGTACTTACTAAATAACTATAATATTGAATTGCCAAGGGTATTTAAGAAGCATGATAAAAAGTAACCTTGGTAAATTTTTGCTGATTATTCCTGTATTTTTTATTGCACCGTGTAATGAAGCTCAAGGTGCTACGCAAGTTATATTTAAATGTAATACGGATGTACCTACACCTATTGAGCTGGTTATTAACAAAGTAGGGAATAAATATCACTTAGCTGAATTTACTATAAATGCAGCCACAGTTATTGATCTTGGATAAATGAAAATAGACTTCGTATGTCTAGCTTTAACAGAGTAAATAAGTTCAATGCTGTAGATAAGCTTGAAAAAGTAATTAAATTAAAAGGAGTTTTTTATGTTTGGGAATGAATACCAACGCCACAAAGAAAGACAGTTAAAAGTTCGACTTAGTCATGAAATAAATCAAGCAAGGCTATTTAAAGATATTGACAAACTTCCGGGGTTGACTGGCGCTGGGGTTATGTATATTGATTCAAGCTTTACGGTTGTAGAGTTGAGAGCTTATAGTGGTTCATCTTTAACTCGTCCGAAAATAGTACTTCGCGAACAACCAAAAAATATGAATCAGCAAGAGTTTGCAGGTCATTTGAAAAATAGTCAGAGTAGTGCACGAGAGTCACGTTTAGTTGGTGAGGTTGCCGGTACAGTTTTAAGTTGTAGTGCGGCTGTGTTAGGTTGGATTGTCGTTTTTGGTAGTGCGGCGGCGATCCCAATTTCTGGCGGGACAAGTTCTGCCGTTACATATTTAGCAGTGGCTGCCAGTACGGCGAGTTCACTTCAATGCATTAACGGTGGTGTCAGAACCTATAACGAAAGCGTAAACCCTGAATTAAACGACTTATATGACTCTAAGGAATGGTATCAGAATGTAACTATGGCGCTTGATGTAGTTTCATTGGCTGGAGCTGCCGCTGCCGGTGCTGCAACTCTAAAAGCAGTTAAACTACTAAAAGCAAATACCAATAAAACTACCGAGGCTCTTCTAAAGGGTCTTTCTAGTAGTGAAAGAAAACGTTTAACCCAAGATATAATTAGGTTGAATCACCCTGGCGTTTCTAACCAAGTATTGAAGAGGATGGTCAGAAGCGGACAATTTCCTAAGCGCTATAGCGGCGTTCAAATTACCCAAGCATTGAGATTACAGCTTAAGGATACTATTGGCGCATCTTTTAGTTTTGGCGGAAGTGCGTTATCTGGAACGGTGAATTCACTCGCAATTGGAATATATGAGGAGTTGAGTAAGTAGTGTCTAAAAACGATGAGGTATTTCTATTATTTCCACCATGGAAGCTTTTACGAAGGTTTCTATTAGTAACAGTGCTCTTACTTTTGGGTACTGTATACTCCGGAATGACTGTGTTAACGCAATACTTTAATACAGAACCTGAGTGGCTGTTAGGAATTTTATTTTCTACAGGGATAGCATTTTGCCTTATAAATTTTAAAGTAAGCCAAGGCTCTTTTTTTTGCGCAAATATATTAAAATTCTATGCTTTATTTTTAGCTGTGATTTGCTTACCGGCTTTTATAATTTTAGAAGGTAATGGGTATTATATTGCAACAGTTATCAATATAGCCTTTATGTTGCTTTCTTTTTATTTAATTAAAGGTGAAAAATACCAAGGTCTTATTAAATATCAGTATGATTTTTTTAAAGATATAAAAGACGTTCGTGCTGCTGTCGAAAAAGAAATGGCAAGAGGTAAGCGAAGGAACAAAAAGTAATAAAATTTTATTTACCTTTATTCAATTTAAAACTCTAGGGAGCTATAAACGCCTAAGCTAAGGCACTATAGAAATGATATGGAACAACAAAACCAACAAACACTAACTAACCTTGTTTACGATA
>NZ_PNCW01000111.1:0-774 GCF_005886985.1 Pseudoalteromonas sp. S3178
CTCGGGATAAAGCGTTGAAGCCAGTCAAGGAATTAGTGATGTATTGGAGGCAATTCATGCCTCGTATTGGTGGGAAGAAACTTTATTTGATGATAAAGCCAGAGCTGCAAGAGCGTGGTATAAAACTAGGCCGTGATTGTTTTTTTGACTATTTGAGAGAGCATGACTTTCTTGTAAAACCAAAGAAAAATTATACTAAAACAACAAACAGTAACCATTGGATGCGCAAGCATCCTAATTTACTAAAAGAATACACGCCTACTGCTGCCGAGGAAGTCTTCGTTAGTGACATTACATACGTAAAGTCAGCGCAAGGCGTGCATTACCTATCGTTAGTCACTGATGCTTACAGTCGAAAAATAATGGGTTATGAGCTGAGTGATGAAATGAAAGCAACCGATGTAGTCAAAGCATTAGAAATGACAATTAAGCAACGCGTATATAAACGTGATGCCATTCATCATTCAGATAGAGGTTTACAATATTGCTCTGAAGTATATCAAAATACGCTATTAAAAGAGGGCATTAGACCATCGATGACCGATGGGTATGACTGTTATCAAAACGCATTAGCAGAGCGTATTAACGGGATATTAAAGCAAGAGTTTTTACTGTATAAATGTCGCAATATGGCAGAGTTAAAACAGCTCGTTGAAGAATCGATATTTATATACAATGAAATGCGACCGCACTTAAGTTTGGATATGAAAACACCAAATCAAGTGCATAAAAAAGACCTGGCGCTTTCGCACCAAGTCTTTCATTAAAACCGTC
>NZ_PNCW01000112.1:0-4185 GCF_005886985.1 Pseudoalteromonas sp. S3178
GCGTCGTATCGCCAAGCACACTGAGCATGGTAAAATTGACTACATTTGGGATAACGACCAGTTAATCGGCGAATGCCAGCACGGTGAATATACCTGGTATATCAACCTACCAAATCAATTTCACCCAGTAGCGCTGATTAAAAAAGGCGAGGTGTACTACTACCACCTAGACCAGCTTAACACCCCACGCTTTGTAACCAATAACAAAGCAGAAGTCGTGTGGGAAAATCAAGCAGATGTGTATGGGTATGAAGAACCAGAAGCCGAGCCTAACACTAATAAAGAACATGGCTTCACTCAGCCAATACGTTTTCAAGGGCAATACCTTGATGAAGAGAGCGGCTTACATTACAACCGTTATCGCTATTACAGCCCCAAACAACAAAGGTTTATAAACCAAGACCCGATTGGATTAGTGGGCGGGATAAACCACTATCAATATGCACCAAATCCGGTGAATTGGGTGGACCCGTTTGGGTTGAGTTGTAAGGACGGAGGTCCTAAAAGGGTTGTTTTTGCTGGCCATGGTATTATAGATGAGACTAAATCTGCAATAGTCCCTGTGGGAAGTACTCTAACGGTATATGCGTTTAATGGAGCGACAATAACGGATGATCTTGGGCAATTAATAGAAAGTGGCGGATCTTTAAATAGCGATGTATATAAAAAGGTATATGTTGCTGGTGATGTTATTCCCGGGTATGTTTTACTTGATAACCCTGGAGATATAGAGCTTCTTGATAGTTCAGTTCAAGTTTCTAAACCAACAGATATATCAGAACTTTTAGCCGAAAACGTAGGGGATTGCCATTGGGCTGCATGTGCTTCAATCTTTGGGCATGAAAACGAGAATGTGATTCACCATACTGAGGGCATTTTCAAAAAAGAATCAAATAAATTTTATCAATTGCAAGAAGACGGAACTTGGGAGGATTTACCTGACGATAATAGTAGTGATTCTAATCGAGGTCCTGTAGATAAAGGTAGCCGAGGAGAAATTTCTCCAGACAAAAAACAAACTAAAAAGTGGAATAAAAAAATTGTCGAAGATAGAGTTGTGTACCAAAGAGGTGACTTGTTCAATCCTATATATAAAGATAAGTTTGGGAAAACAAATATTGAGCGAATGAAAAAAGGAAAGGCACCCATAGGTTATGATGGTGAGGAGGTGAACCTTCATCATCTTACTCAAGATGAGCCTGGCTCTATGGCTGAACTAGGTTCGGTTTTTCATAGCGAAAATGATAGGTTTCTTCATATTTATACAAACCAATATGATAAATCTTATAAAGGATCAGATAACGAACGGCATCGTTATAGTAGTGCTCCACCTCCTATGGATAGAGGACCATTTAATAGATGGAAGAAAAAATATTGGAAAAATCGCGCAAATGATTATGAATAAGGTGATATATGTCTATTGAAAAGATTAATTTAGCAATAAAAATGATGGAAAGTACTGGAGAAGAGATTTTAACTACAGGAGGAGTGACTAGTTCATTGATTCAGCAAGCAGAGCAAAAACTAAAAATAAAATTTACTGAAGATTATAAATACTTTTTAGAAAAATTTGGCTGTTTAAGCTTTGAAGGTGAAGAGTTTTATGGTTTAACCCGTGATGGGCTAAATTCAGACGCAATTCCATGTGTTATTTTTGCTACTGAGTCAGCGAGAATGCGTGGAGATATTTCCCAATCAATGGTTTACGTAAAGTCTTCAGGTTATGGTCCGTTGTTTAGTATAGACTTATCTGGTACTGATTCTGTTTTTCCTGTAGTAGAAACCAGTTTGTCCTATAAAAGAGATAAAGAAGTAAACATAGTGGCTGAGAGCTTTGGGGACTTTTTTTATAACGAAATTAAAGATGCAATTGAGGATTTATGATTTTATATAACTGGGAGTGATGATGTTTTATAAAAAAAACGATATTCGTGTTGATTTGTTACAAATGGTTGAGCACTTTCAAAGTGAAGAAGAGAAAGATGCTTTTTTCGAATGGTTTACGTTAGCTTTAACTAATGTAGAAATTATTAATAAGCTCAGACATGTAGAAATTTGTCATATTTGTAATGAATTTATGACTTTAAAGTCTACTGGTAAAAAGTTTTCAAGTTATGAATTTAGAATACCTAATGGAGAGTCAGATCTAATTGTTAGCTCTGCAATTTTACATTTTATTTCTGTTCATAATTTAATTCCGAATAAAGTCATTATTAATGCATTAGAGAAAATTAAACCAATGATTAATAAAAAAAATATCTGATATTTTATATCTGGTTTCAGTGCATTGCTTAGTACTTGACTCTTCAGTTATTACTGCTCTATGAAACCTGTATTGTAAATTACCTAAAGTTAATTATTTATTATGATTTATATAAACACGACCCACTTAACACTTCAAGAGGTTGCTTCATTTACGCTAAAAAACAACCCCAGCAAGCAATTTAAAGAAAAATGGGGGGATGACTACGTAAATCGCGCAATGCAATTATGGCGTTGAGTTAAGGAATGTTATTCAAAAAGAGAAGTGTGTAATTTCACTGCAAAAGAGCTTTTCTTTTCAATGAGCTATGAATATGCAGTAGCTCCTTACAGCTCTGAGAATAATAACGCTATTACATTTTATAGATGGTGTTTTGAAAATTTAAATGAAAAACAAGGATAGGTAATGAATAACAAGGATAGGTAATGAATAAAATAAACACGGATGTAAATTATAAAACAATGGCCGGTAATGCACGATTAGTGATGCTTGGTGAATCAAGCCATAACCCAGCTATTTATAAATTTGAGGCTATTAAAGCACTTAGACAATTGAAAGCTTTTGGGTTTACTCACTTTGCAATCGAAATGCTACCAAGGTCTATGCAGGAGAAAATAGATTTTTATCAACGTACTGGTAAAGGCTTTAATGTTATTCAGCAATATTTTAATGATAACTGGCGTTGGGGCTACGGCGTGCCAAATAGTTATGGTGAACTAGTTAAAGCGGCTAGAGAGTTAGGATTAAAAATTATTGCTTTGGATTTAACTTTAGATGAAATGGATTTGATTGACGCTTCACGTAGTTACAATAACTCAGTCGCAGAAAGTTGTTTTAATAGCCATACAATAAGAAATATGGTCTGGACACAAAATATAAGTAATATTTTAAATACGTCTAAGCAGAACAAAATTATTGCTTTTATGCATAGATGGCATGCTGTGAGTTCTACTAATTATCAAGAAGGCCTAGACACACTGATAAAAGCGCAAGGTATTTTAAAAATTAAATTTATCGACTTTATTGGTGGGTCAGTTTGTTACTCAAAAACTGATTGTAAGGGTTACTCTGATGAAAAAGAAGCACTTAAGCAAAAGTATTTTTACCGAGAGGGCTTCCCGTTTAAATCTGCAGTAACAACTTATCAGGTTCACTTACCCGAAAACTCGGCTCATATGAAAGGGCTATAATGGTGAAAACAATAGCTACCTTTCTTTTTACTACCGTAATATGTTTTGGTGCGATGGCAGGAACTCTTTTTCCTAACCTTGATATTAATGATCCTAACTTATCGCAAGATAAAGTCATGCGCCAATGTCAAAAAAGCTTAATGCATGCACCTCAAGAGCTTGAGGCTTGGTGTGATAAAGCTTATAAAATGGGAAATTGGCAAGCTCTCGAATTGGTAGGCCTTCATACAGGTGATGGAAGCCGCTATATTGCTGAGGCAAAAAAGCATGCTGCAGAAGGCGATCCCGATGGTATTTTAGCTTTAGCGTATGTATATAGTACTGGACGTTTTGTTACTAAAGACCTAAAACAGTCTATAGACCTTTATAATCGTTACCTAGCTGATAATGGTAATAAAGCTAAAGAAAAAATGAGAGTGCAAATGACTCATAAAGATCTTTATTTAATTTACACTGAACTAGGCGATTTAGAAAAGGCTGCTGAACATAAACGCTTTTTAGATGAAAGTAACTATGAAAAAATCAGAAAAGAAATGTTTGAAAAGCAACTTAAGGATTCGGGCATTTCTTTAGATAATTAAGAAATTAGCATTTACTTAAACTATTTATAATTAGTACAAACCATTAAAGTTATTGCACTTTTAAAGGAGCTATAAACGCCTAAGCTAAGGCGCTATAGAAATGATATGGAACAACAAAACCAACAAACATTAACTAACCTTGTTTACGATA
>NZ_PNCW01000113.1:0-7319 GCF_005886985.1 Pseudoalteromonas sp. S3178
GAGTAAAGCTTCCGCGTCCTGCTCACGCCCCTTACCTACATCCATGTAGGCAACAAAGAGTTTATCGCCCCTAGGCAGAACCCGAAGGGCAGTGCATGTTTGGCATTTATGCTGCGTTATCGCCTATTTGTGTGGAGTAACCACACTAAATAGACTCTGCCTTGCCTAAAAACCAAACATACTACTGCAAATTAAACCTCGAAAGGTAAACAGGCCCTAGCTGTTGTGATCTAAATTACAGCTGCTTATACAATTAAGCGTATACAGGTAATTTTGCACAAATTGCTTTTACTTTTTCTTTAACTTGCGCTTGTACAGACTCATCGTTGATGTTGTCTAATACGTCACAAATCCAGCCAGCAAGTTCTTTCGACTCAGCTTCTTTAAAGCCACGACGTGTAATTGCAGGTGAACCAATACGCAAACCAGAAGTAACAAACGGTGAACGAGGATCGTTTGGTACAGAGTTTTTGTTAACTGTAATGTTTGCATTACCAAGCGCTGCGTCGGCATCTTTACCTGTGATATCTTTATCGATTAAATCAAGTAAGAACAAGTGGTTTTCTGTTTTGTCAGATACGATTTTGTAACCACGTTCTTGCATTACAGCAACCATAGCTTGTGCATTTTTAACTACTTGAGCTTGGTATGTTTTAAATTCTGGTTGTAGTGCTTCTTTAAATGCCACTGCTTTTGCAGCAATAATGTGACATAAAGGACCACCTTGGCCACCAGGGAATACAGCGCTATTAAGCTTTTTGTAAATAGCTTCGTCGCCACATGCAGAAATAATTAAACCGCCACGTGGGCCTGCAAGTGTTTTGTGTGTTGTCGTTGTTACAACGTGTGCATGAGGCACTGGGCTTGGGTAAACACCCGCCGCAATTAAGCCTGCCACGTGAGCCATATCAACAAATAAGTAAGCGCCTACTTTATCTGCAATTTCACGGAATTTAGCCCAATCTACAATACCTGAGTACGCAGAAAAACCACCAATAATCATTTTTGGTTTGTGCTCAAGAGCCAGCGCTTCAACTTGTGCGTAATCAATTTCACCTGTTGCTTCATCTAGTCCGTATTGGATTGCATTGTAAAGCTTACCAGAGAAGCTTACATGAGAGCCGTGCGTTAAGTGACCACCATGAGCTAAGCTCATACCAAGTACTGTATCGCCAGCTTCTAATAATGCTAAGAAAACAGCTGCATTTGCTTGAGAACCAGCATGTGGCTGTACGTTTGCATAATCAGAACCAAATAATTCATTAGCACGGTCAATTGCTAGTTGTTCAACAACATCAACGTGCTCACAACCGCCATAGTAACGTTTGCCTGGGTAACCTTCAGCGTATTTATTTGTAAGCTGTGAACCCTGTGCTTCTAGTACTCGTGGGCTACAGTAGTTTTCTGAAGCGATTAATTCGATGTGCTCTTCTTGGCGAGCAGTTTCTTTGTTTATCGCGTCAAATAACTCTGGATCAAAATCCGAAATATTCATGCTACGTTCTAACATTGGGGTCTCCTAGGGCAACGTGTATGGTGTTTTTTAGAGGCTTTATTGTACGCTTTAAACGACTCTTTGCCTACGCTCTTAAGTTGAGGATATTTAAACAGGGATTGAAACTATTTCACAGGGTTTTTAAGATGATATTTTTTTATAAATGCATTAATAATTTAAATGATTTTTATTTTTTACATTTAATTAGTTAATGATGGCAGCTTACTAATACCTATTTTAAATAATAAAAAAGCGGCCTAAGCCGCTTAATTTTTCGCTATTGGGTTAGCCTAACTTTGCCAGTATTTCAGTGCGTAACGCATCATAATCGGCGTTAATATCGCTTGCTAAGCACGGTTTGGCTAATGCATCGCTTAATGGTTTTGGCATATCAAGTTCAATATTTAAAATCTCTTCTACGCTTTCTTTAAATTTAGCAGGATGTGCTGTTGCTAAAAAGATACCCGCGGCACCAGGCGCTCTATTTTCAACAAGACCTTGGTAGGCAATCGCCGTATGTGGTTCTGCTACGTAGCCTGTTTGTTGAATATTTTTCATCACAGTTTGTGTATCTTGCTCGCTTACGCTGCTTGAATAAAAGTTATCGTAGCTAAACCAGTTATTATCTAACATTGTTTGCACGCGTGGCCAGTTATTAGGTTTACTTACATCCATCGCGTTTGAAAGCGACTCAAGCGTTGCGTTTGGCGCCCAGTTTTTATCAAGCATAAAGCGCGGAACTGTATCATTTTGATTAGTTGTAGCACTTAATTTACCTACTGGCATACCGATTACCGCGCCAATCATGGCGGCACATACATTACCAAAGTTACCGCTAGGTACTGAAATATGCGCTGTTGCACGTTTTTCTTTAGGTAATTGAGCAATGGCTTCAAAGTAATAACACACTTGCGCCACTAGGCGGCTAATGTTGATTGAGTTAGCTGAATTAAGGCCAAGTGTTGATTTAACTTCATCATCTAAAAACGATTTTTTAACGAGTTCTTGGCAGTCATCAAAGCTACCTTCCACTGCGTAACAATGAATGTTATTACCAAGCGTTGTAAAAAGCTTTTGCTGAGCAAGTGAAATTTTGCCTTTAGGGTATAAAATTACCACATCTATATTTGGCTTATTATAGAAAGCATGCGCTACAGCAGCGCCTGTATCCCCTGATGTTGCGGTCAAAATGGTAACTTTTTCACCTTGGTTAAACTGCGCTAAACACTCAGCCATGAAGCGTCCGCCAAAGTCTTTAAACGCAAGCGTAGGACCATGAAACAACTCTAAGCAGTATGTATTTTCTTCAACTTCTACTAGCTTAACCGGAAAGTTAAATGCATTTTTAACCATTTGAGCAACCGTATCACTTGGTAACTCGTCACCAATAAGGTGCGATAAAATTTTGCCACTGCGAGAAACAAAGTCCATATCTAGTAAGGCGTCTACGTCAGCTATTGGAGCAAGAGATTCAGGAAAAAAAACACCTTGGTTGCGCCCTAAACCTGTTTTTACCGCTTCAACAAACGACACTTTTTGAGAACCATCTTTTAAATTATGTAATTGCATAACTGCCTATCCTATAAAACGTTTAATTGACGCGTGCCGTCGTTATCTAATTTACAAATGTGGCAGAACCCCTGCTCATTTATATAATTTTGCTCTAGCCACTGTGCACATTTCTCAGCAGCTTCTAATGTTTTACACACTGTAAATAGCGTAGGGCCTGCACCTGAAATACTCACAATTTCTGCACCAAGCGCTGGCAAACTTGCTTTAGCTTCGTTAAACCCTGTTATTAATGGTGCACGATACGGCTCTGCAATATCGTCTTGCATAATGCTAAGTGCATCATCAAAACGTTGCGTTAATAATAAACTACTAAAAGCAGATAAACGCTGTGCAAACTCAACACCTGCGTGCATGCTTAGCTCTTTTGGTAATACCGAGCGAGCCTTTGCGGTATTAAGCGAAAAGCCAGGAAACGCAGCAACGTAGTACCAGTTTTCATCAACTGGTAACGCAATTGATTTATCAGGGATTAAATCGCCTGTAAGCTGCAGCCCACCTAAATAACATGGCGTAATATTATCGTAATGACGACCACCACTTACTATTGCTTCAAAGTCAGCCATTAGCTCAATGAGCTCAACTTGGCTTAAATTAGTGTGTGCAAATTTATCTAATGCGGCAAACGTTGCTACGACTGAACACGCGCTAGAGCCTAACCCTGAACCAATTGGTAGGTTCTTTTTAAGCTCTAATTTTACGCTTGGCATATCTGGCGCTACATGCGCTCTAAAATGTACCAAACATTGATACGCTAAGTTTTCGTTAGGATCACTTGGTAACTTATGAGCATATTCGCCAGAACAAACAAACTCATCACTTGGTGCAGCGCTAACAACAGCTACATCACCTAATAAGCTGCCATCAATTGGCGCAAGGGCTGCGCCTAACGCATCAAAGCCTACTGCAAAGTTACCTATAGATGCCGGAGCATATACTTCAATCATAATGAACTCCTAGCGAGATAACGTTTTTAAGATATCTGCAAATACGCCTGCGGCTGTTACTTCAGAGCCTGCGCCGTATCCACGAATCACAAACGGGCGTGGTTGGTAATACTGGCTTAAAATTGCTAAGGCGTTTTCACCATCACGAATTACATTTAATGCATGTGATGAATCAACAGCTTCAATACCCACTTTACAGTGACCTTCTTTAATTGTGCCTACATAACGAAGAACTTTTCCTTCTGCGGCAGCACTTTGAATACGGTCATTAAATGGCGCATCTAGGCTTGGCAGTTTTGCCATAAATTCATCAACACTGTCGCCTTGTGCAAAACCTTGTGGTAATACCGACTCAACTTCTATATCACTAAGCTCTAGCTTCATACCCGCTTCGCGAGCAATGATCAGTAATTTACGTGCTACATCGGTACCAGATAAATCATCACGAGGATCTGGCTCTGTAAAGCCACTTTCTTTAGCTTTAATTGTGGCTTCAGAGAGTGATAAACCATCTTGCAGTGCACCAAACATGTATGAAAGTGAGCCTGATAAAATACCACTAAACTCAAGCAGCTCATCACCTGCACCAAATAACGATTGTAAGTTATCGATTACCGGTAAGCCTGCGCCTACATTAGTTTCGTATAAAAATTTACGATTATTTTTTTGTGTTGCTGCAATTAAGTCTTGGTAGTAAGTGTACGAGCTAGTTGTTGCTTTTTTATTAGCTGCAACCACGTGGAAGCCCGCATTTAAAAAGTCGACGTATTGTGCAGCAAGTGCATCAGACGACGTGCAATCAACTAAAACAGGATTAACTAAATGGTTTTGTTTAACAAATTGCTCTACTAAATTTAAATCAAACGCCTGATCAGATGCTGCTAACTTTTGCTGCCAATCAGCAAACGCTATGCCTTCACTATCTAAATGTAATTGACGAGAATTAGCTACACCATAAAGGTTTAACTTAATATTACGCTTTTCAAGCCATGCTTGTTGGCGCTCTAACTGAGAAATAAGCTCTTGTCCTACTAAGCCGCAACCTAATAAAAACACATCAATTGAAGGCACATGCGTGAAGAAGTTCTCATGACATATTTTCACTGCATCGTTACATAGCTCGCCATCAATAACCGCTGAAATAGCACTCTCGGTAGAGTCTTGTGCAATGGCAACAATGTTTACTTGTGCTTGTGAAAGGGATGCAAAAAACTTAGCAGCTAAGCCACGGTGTGCGCGCATGTTATCACCCACAAGTGTAACAATCGCTAAGTTACGCTGTACTTGTACTGGCTCAATAAGCCCTGCTTGTAACTCAAGTTCAAATGCTGTTTGTAGCGCATCAAGTGCCAACGCTAAATCACTTTCGTGAACACAAAAGCTAATGCTAAATTCACATGAAGATTGCGTGATTAATACAATTGATACGTTGTCGTGAGCCAGTGCGTTAAACACTTTAGACGCCATACCCACTTTACCTTTCATACCTGGACCTGACACGGTAAGCATGGCTAAGTCTTGTAAACTTGAAAGCGCTTTTACTGGCTCGTCAGATTTATAATCGTTACCAATTAATGAGCCTTGGGCATCTGGGTTATGAGTATTTTTAATTTCACACGGCACACCCGCTTTAGCACACGGCAAAATCGTTTTAGGGTGAAGAACTTTAGCGCCAAAGTAAGAAAGCTCCATCGCTTCTTTATAAGATAAGAAATCTACTTTAGTCGCCTTTTTAATATAACGAGGATCGGCGCTGTAAACACCATCAACGTCAGTCCAAATTTGACAAATTTCAGCTTCTAAACAGGCAGCTGCAATTGCTGCAGAATAATCAGAACCATTACGACCAAGCGTTGTAAGCTCACCTTGTTCATTACTTGCTGTAAAACCAGGCATAATATAAATAGTGGCTGGGTTTTCTTTAAGTACAGCTTGAAAACGCGCCTTGCTTGTTACTAAATCAGCTTCAGCATCGATGTAGCCACCTGTTGAGGCTATACAGCTTGTTGCTTCTAAATATTTAGCATCGTGCGAGCTTAATAAACTTTGCATAAGCGACACACTCACACGCTCACCAAAACTAATTACAAATGCACGAACCTGATCTGGGCAACACTTTATAAGCGCTACGCCATCTAATTTATTTTTAAGTTCACCTAAGTTTGGCCAATTAGAAACAACCACACCTGTTTTTTCCACATCAGCTTTTAAACCTTCACATCGGCTTACAAGTGCTTGCCATTGCTGTGAAAAATCTAAACCTTGCTCTGCTGCCGCAGCTAACGCAACCAGTGAATCGGTCATCCCGCCTGGCGCCGAAAGTACCAGTAACATTTCATCTTTTAATTGTGCTTTAGCTAACTGAGCCACCTGTTCTAAGCATGCAAAGTCGGCAAGCGAAGAGCCGCCAAATTTTAAAACGCGCATTGTTTATGTTCCTCATCCCATAAAACGAAAAAAGGCCTGTGTTCTAAGTGAACACAGGCCTTTAAATTTGTTGCACCGACCTATGCCACTATCCAGTAAGAATGGTGGTTGTAATAATAATGGTCAGTACGCGATTAATTGTTTTCATAGGCTTAAGACTGCCTTAACAGAGGCTATGCTGTCAACCCTAATTGAAAAGATAAAACAGCCTTTTTTAATATAAAATAACCTAATGAATGCCAAATTTATGCAATATTTCTTTTAATTTAGATTTATTAATGGGTTTTTCAATAAAGTCGATTGCGCCTAGCTGGGCTACTCTTACTTTCATTTTCTCTTGAATATCTGCTGAAATAACCAATACAAAGCACTCTATTTTTTCTGCTTTTATTGTTTCGAGCACCTGCACTCCGTCTACTTCTGGCATTGTTAAATCTAAACAAATCAAGTCAAAATGTTGCTCTCGCAATAATGCTAAAGCCTGCACACCATTTACTGCTTGTTGAATCTCTGCACTTAGACTGTCATTTAAACAGCGCACAACTTGCCTACGGGCAACTGTTGAATCATCACATACAAGTATTGAAAATTTCATCATGTTTACTACTACACAGCCATCTAAAAGTAATTAAAACCTGCCCTCCATTGCAACAAACGCAGTTTACCACGTTCCTATATACTCAACACATTAATAATTTAATATGGTGATAATTATCGAATAAATCTATTTTCATTAATTACCAATGTTTAACACGAGGGCGTGTTGATCTTTGTGGATTGAAATTTGTTCAATCTAGATCCTATCAAATCTCGGCTCGAGGTTTGTAACCTAGTGCGCTAAGTAAAAAACTAGCAACAAAGAGTTAATCGTCCCTAGAAAC
>NZ_PNCW01000114.1:0-859 GCF_005886985.1 Pseudoalteromonas sp. S3178
CGGTCGGCGTCGGTGGCACTGCTTATTGTGGTGTTGTTAGTACTTTTATTGTTTATTACTGAGTCAGCGTTGCTACTGTTTTTACTACTACTTTCACTATTATTTAGTGCTAGCTCATTGTATTCGCTATGCGTGGCGCGTGTTAAATCAATAGAAGAGCTGGCTGTATGCTCGTTACTGGCAGCATCATGTTCTATGCCCTGCTCGCCTGTATCTCTAAGGTCTGCATCGTTTGTGTTTGATTGAACAGTCTGACTTTGCGGGTTACCAAAGCTATCCCACTGGTAATGTGTGGTTGTATCAGCATCTGAGCTTGCCAGTGTTTGTTGTATTAACTGCCCGAGGCTGTTGTATTCAAAATTGATGTTTTGGCTGCTTACGCCTTCGTTTTTACGGGCAATGAGCTGGTTGACGCTGTCGTAATTATATGTACAGGTATCAAATAATGCTTGCGCTGGATGTGTAAGCTGTTGCTGCGTTAAACGGTTGAATACATCGAACTGTTGAGTAAGGGTTATGCTGTTACCAAACTGCTGGGTTTTAATATTACCTTGGCTGCATAGTGATAAAAGACTTAAGCAAAATGACTAAGCCTTGCAAAGGTCCATGTTTTTAAAGAGCGTTTTTATCCCTACTTTTAGGATGAGTGTCTTGATTACCTGTTGATTATCTGTCCTTTAAAAAGCGCTAAATATACAAATAGAGACTGTAAAAACAGCATTAAAATACTCGTGGTGATAAGGCTCATACATCATCCTTAATGAGAATACGTTAATGCAGCACTCGTGCTGCATTAAAATTAAAAATGTGGGTGCTCAATAATAGAGAGAGGTAGGTATTAAAGGTTTATTTTTTGAAA
>NZ_PNCW01000115.1:0-1015 GCF_005886985.1 Pseudoalteromonas sp. S3178
TCTAATAACTGACAGCTGACAACTTAAAATAGATCTCCCTTACGATTTAATTTGCACTAAATCGTAATCAGCCATGCCGGGCACAATTGCTTGTAGGCGTGACTCGGTTACATCTAGTGCATTTAAGCATTCACAATATTCTGAGGCTTTAAGCTCTAACTGATGCGCTTTTTTTTGTAGTGATTTATCAATCTCTTTTGAGATAATATCCATCCGCTGACCCATATCGTTAATTCGATCTTCTATATTACCTTCGCGTGATTTAAAGGCATCACCAAGGGATACTAAAATAGCACCTAACGATCCATGTACTGCGGAGTGAATTTGTTGGCTTATCTCTTTGGTGAAAAAGTCATCTATTTGCGAAAGAGATTGAGGGGCAATAAAAAAGAAGTCATCTCCGCGCTTAAATTTATCCATTAATGCGCGTTCTACGTACTGAAGCTGTGTTTTAAGTACCTCTGGCTCTTTATCAGACATACCCTCAACTACATGCTCAATAGCGCTTAAACCTAAGTTAACACCATCTGTAGCAAGATTTACTAATTCGGGAACTGTGTGGCGAATGCCATTACTAAATTGCTCGAGTACTTTACTTTCGTCATCGCTTAAATCAACCCAATAACCACGTATAAACAGCTGATTATTATTGTTAATTTGAACACGAGTCTGGCCTTTATCAAGTATACGTATTACATCATCAGTAATGATTAAACCATGACGAAGCTCAACATCACATTGGGCCTGAGCAAATGCAGTGCTGCTTGAAAGTGCTATCGACAACGCCAATATCGAACGAGATAGGAACGCCATAAACACCTCAAAAAGACTAAAATGGAAGGCGGGTAGGTTAACAAAAAACCAACTTTATGCAAGTAAAAGTAAAGCTATCAGCTATCAGCTATCAGCTATCAGCTATCAGCTATCAGCTATCAGCTATCAGCTATCAGCTATCAGCTATCAGCTATCAGCTATCAGCTATCAGCTATCAAAGCACAGTAAAACACCGAGAATG
>NZ_PNCW01000116.1:0-283 GCF_005886985.1 Pseudoalteromonas sp. S3178
GGTTCTTTTCGATTAATGCATCGATACCACCCTCATCAACGAGCTCTTGATAACGATAAAATGTATCACGTGATACGCCCATAACTTTACAGGCTCTTGATACATTGCCTAGTTCTTCGGCAAGGTTAAGTAAACCAGCTTTGTGTTTTATGATTGGATTGTTAGTATGCAACATGAGAGTTACCTTTTTGTTTGTTTTGATTTAAAGATTCGACACCTTTATCAAAACGGGTAACTCTCACTTTTTCAAGTTGAATTGTCAGATCTTGTCTGAACTAATACA